>JBDTFI010000337.1:0-4492 GCA_039938035.1 Acetobacteraceae bacterium
ATGGCCTGGGTCGCTCTCGACCGCATCGTGAAGGGGGCGGAAGGCCGCGGGCATATCGAGCGGCTGGACGCCTGGATCAGCCTGCGCGACGAGATCCATGCGACGGTCTGTCGTGAGGGCTTCAACACCGACAAGCAGAGTTTCGTGCAGAGTTTCGGCTCGGACGCGCTCGATGCGAGCGTGCTGATGATCCCGCTGGTCGGCTTCCTGCCCGCGACCGATCCCAGGATGCGAAGCACCGTTGCCGCGATCGAGCGCGAACTGATGCATGACGGTTTCGTGCGCCGCTATCTGCCGCACGAGACCGAGGACGGGCAGACAGGCAGCGAGGGCGTGTTCCTCGCATGCAGCTTCTGGCTCGCCGACAACCTCGCCATGCAGGGTCGCCATGACGAGGCCCAGGCGCTGTTTCAGCGGCTGCTGGCCCTGACCAACGACGTCGGCCTCCTGTCGGAGGAATACGATCCCGACACCCAACGCCTGATCGGCAACTTCCCGCAGGCGTTCTCCCACCTCGCGCTGATCAACACCGCGCTGAACCTCACGGACCACGGCCCGGCGCATCAGCGCGGCGCCGACTGACCCCGCCGCGCGTGGCGATCACCGGCTTTCGATCAGCCGCACGACGGCCAGCAGCCTGGCCAGCGTGCCGGCGTCGGCCTGTCCGTTCACCGCCTCCGGGCGCCAGTGGCGCTGAAACGCCCGCAAGACCGTCGCCAGCGCCGGGTCGAGCGGGCCGGCCGGAGTGACGTCATAGCCGATGTCGGACAGCGCCCGGCGCACGTCGCGCAAGTTGGCGGCGTCGCGCACCGTCCCGCCGGTTCCGAGGTCAGGCACGCGCACGGGCCACATGCCGACGCCGTTGGCGGCGAACCCCTCCCAGTCGAATTTCTCGCCCGGATCCTCCTTGCGATCCGGCGCCACGTCGCTATGGGCCACCACGTTGCGCTGCGGGATCGGATGGCGCGACAGGATCTCCAGGCACAGATCGCACACGACGGCGAGTTGCAGGACCGGGAAGTCGCGATAGCCCCATTCGTGGCCCGGATTGACGATCTCGATGCCGATCGAGCGGTCGTTCAGCCTTGTGTGGCCGCGCCAGAACGACACCCCGGCATGGGCGGCGCGGCGCTCCTCCGCCACCAGGCGGAACACCGTGGCGTCCTCGTCCACGACGTAGTGCGAGGAGACCTTTGCTTGTGGATCGCGCAGCCGGTCCAGCGCCGCTTGCGCCGTCTTCATCCCGGTATAGTGCAGGATCAGCGTGTCGATCGGCGTGCCAGACGGGCGGGGGTCGTGGTTCGGACTGGGGAGGTCGCGGATCCGGACGAGACTCACAGATGGCGCTCGCGCTTGATTCGGTCCCAGGCGGCGTTGATGCGCGCCACCTTGTCGCCGGCGCGGGCGATGAATTCGGCCGGCACGCCGCGTGAGGCCAGGCTGTCGGGATGGTTCTCCCGCATCAGCCGCTTCCAGGCGGCGTGCAACTCCGCCCCGGTGGCCGAGCGTGGGACACCGAGCAGGAGGTAGGGATCGCCGTCCTCCGTGCCGTAGGGGCGCCGGGGCGTGGCGCCGCGGGCGCGGTCCCAGGAAGGCTGGTCGAGCCCGAAAGCGGCGTGGACCTGCGAGAGGAACTCGTGCTCGCTCCGGTTCACCTCCCCGTCGGCGCGGGCAAGGATGAACAGCGAGGTGAGCACGTCCTCCAGCATACCGAGATTGTCCGAGAAGCTCTCGCCGAGCTGGGTGGCATAGCCGCGGAACCCATCCGATGATTCCCGTGCCTGATCGAACAACCGGGCGATGTCGGCCATCGCCTCGGGCGGAATCCGGAACTGGCGCTTGAAGGCGTCGATCTCGGCGCGCCCCACCGGGGCGTCGCATTTGGCGAGCTTCGCCGCCAGCACCACGACGCAGATGGCGAAGACCTGGTCCTTGCGGCCCAGCAATGCCGCGATCCGGGCGGGGCTGAGCACGCCGTTCGCCCCGCCGCTAAACGGCAGCCGTAGATGCGGCATCGCCCCGCTGTCGGCCGCATGGCCCAGCGCCGCGCCGAACACGGCGCCCGCCGGGCCGCCCATCAGCAGCCCGGCGGCGCCGCCGATGATCTTGCCCCAGTAACCCATGCGCGGGGGAGTATCACGCGCCGGGCGACGGCGGCAAAGGAGGTGTCGGGCGGGTTGCAGCGAGCTTTGGGAAACGTCATTCAAGCCAACGCAGAAAGTCCCTTTCGTTCGACGAGATCGAGCAGTTTGAGCGCCGGGCCCGAGGGCTCCTTGCCCCCCTGCTCCCACGCGGCGACGGTGGCCTTGCCGACGTTCAGAACCGCGGCAAAGACTGCTTGGCTTACGTTGGCTTCCTTGCGGATGCGCCGAATCTCGGCGGCCGAGTAACGGCGCACGGGAGACAAGCACAGAACATCGAAGCGCCGCATCGTCAGCGCATCGATCGCTCCCGCGTCATGGAGGTCCCGTGCGGCCTGCCGGACCTCGGCGAGGATTCGGCTCGTTTTCGTTGTCATCGCGCACCACCTCGATCAGAATGTCCTTGGCAACCAGCTGATCCAGCTTTTCTGGCGACAGCCGCATGTACTCGTCGCCGATCTCTCAAAGTGCAGCCCGCTCCTGCTCAGTAATGTTGTCCTGCTCATTCTTCCCAAAGACGTAGAGGAACACCAGTCTATCGCGTTGCCGATAAGCAACTATCGTTCTGAAGCTACTGCTCTTTCCCCTGCTGCCCTTTGCGATGCGTTTCTTCAGCAGAGAGCCGCCAAGCCGGGCATCAATCAGCCCAGCCTCGATCTCAGCCACTGCCTCGCACAGCGCCCCGTCTGTCAGACCATTCTTCCGACAAGCGCGCGAGAAGCCGCGGTTCTTCAGGACCCGCAGCGGCATCTATGTAACTAGGTTATACACTTTTCAAGTGGGAGCACGGCCTGATCTTGACCGATCGGGGCGGCCCCCACGTCGCCGCCTAGGAGCGGAGGACGCCGCTCGTGTCTTGTCCCCGCACCGGGTCGGCGATCGCCTTTTCCAGGCTCTCCGCGCCTTTCCACTCCGAAGGCGGGCGGGCGCGCTCGTTGCTGCCGATCTGGTCGATGTTCCAGTAGATCTCCAGGCTGTGCCCGTCGGGGTCGCGGAACTCGACGGCGATCTGGCAGCCGGCGCGGCGGCGCCCCTCGAAGTCGACCGGCACGGCGTGGGCGCGCAGGTGCTCGCGCGCGCGGAGCACTTCGCCGAGCGTGGCGACCTCGAAGGCGACGTGGTGCAGGCCCCCGCCCGGCTCATCGCCCGCCGGAAACAGCGCGATGCCGTGATGGTCGGTGTTGCAGCGCAGAAACACGACGCCGCCCGGCAGCATGTCGCTCGCATAGACGTCGGAGACCCGGAAGCCGAGCACCTCGGTGTAGAACCGCGCCGAGCGGTCGAGGTCGCGCACATGCAGCGCCACATGGCCGATCTTGGCGATGGAAAAGCCCAGGCCGGACGGCCGGTCCAGATGGGCGATGGCATTGGGGTCCATGCTGCGATATCTCCGGTGCGGCCGGGCAGGCTAGGCGTGCCGGCCGGTGGTTTCAATGTGGAGATGCGAACGATGCCCGCGGCCTGGCAGTTCTGGATCGATCGCGGCGGCACGTTCACCGACATCGTCGCCCGCGCCCCGGACGGGCGGCTGATCACCCACAAGCTGCTGTCGGAAAACCCCGGCCGCTATCGCGACGCCGCCATCGCCGGCATCAAGGCGGTTCTCGGTGTGGCGGCTGACGCGCCGATCCCGCCCGGCGTGATCGACTGCGTGAAGATGGGCACCACGGTCGCCACCAACGCGCTGCTGGAGCGTACCGGGGAGCGCACGTTGCTGGTGGTCAATCGCGGCTTCGCCGATGCCCTGCGGATCGGCAACCAGGCCCGCCCGCGCCTGTTCGACCTCGCGCCGCGCCTGCCGTCGATGCTGTACGAGCGGGTGGTCGAGATCGCCGGGCGGGTGGACGCCGACGGCGTGGAGATCGAGGCGTTGGACGAAGCCGAGGCGCGCGCCGTCTTCGCCGCCGCGCGCGCCGACGGCATCGCCGCCTGCGCGATCGTGCTGATGCACGCCCGGCGCTACCCCGACCACGAGCGCCGCCTCGCCGCCCTCGCCCGAGAAGCCGGCTTCGCGCAGGTCTCGGCCAGCCACGCGGTCAGCCCGCTGCTGCGGCTGGTGCCGCGCGGCGACACCACCGTGGTCGATGCGTACCTGTCGCCGATCCTGCGCCGCTACGTCGATCACGTCGCCGCCGAGCTTGCGGGCGTGCGGCTCTATTTCATGCAGTCGAACGGCGGCCTGGCGGAGGCGCATTCCTTCCAGGGCAAGGACGCGATCCTGTCGGGCCCCGCCGGCGGCATCGTCGGGGCGGCGCGCACCGCCGCGATGGCGGGCCTCGATCGCATCATCGGCTTCGACATGGGCGGCACATCGACCGACGTCGCGCTCTATGCGGGCGGGTTCGAGCGGA
>JBDTFI010000338.1:0-6651 GCA_039938035.1 Acetobacteraceae bacterium
GCTGGCCGTCGATCTCGTCGTCGTCGCCGCCTCCGTGGCGTTTCGCTACTTCCTGGACGCACCGCTCGACTGGGCCGACGACGTCGCGCGCGAACTGATGGTCGCGCTGAGCTTCTTCGGCGCCGCCGGCGCGCTGGCCCGCGGCGAGACCATCGGCATCGCCTTCTTCGCCGACCGCCTGAGCGCCGCCACGAGGCGGGTGGTCGATGCGACCGGCGCGATGGTGGTCGCGATCACCGCCGGCGCGGTCGCGCTCGATGCGTTGCAACTGGGATGGGAGACCACCGGGCAGACGACCGGGTCGGGTTTGCCGCTCGAATGGGGCTTCTACCCGATGGGCGCGGCGGGGGTCTGCATGGCGCTGTTCAGCCTGGATCGGCTCCGCCGCCTACGCCCCGCCGACATCGCGTGCGGCGTCGCGATCCTGGCGATCATCACCGGCGGCTGGTTCCTCTGGAGCGCCGTCGCGCCCGCCTCCTTGCCCAGCGCCGGATGGCTGATGCTGGCGGCCTTCGTGGTCTGCCTGGTCTCCGGCATGTCGATCGGCTTCGTGCTCGCGCTGTCGGCGCTGGTCTTCATCTGGGTCGACGGCACGCTACCCGGCGTGATCTTCGCCCAGCAGATGGCGCGCGGGATCGACAATTTCGTGCTGCTGGCGATCCCGTTCTTCATCCTCGTCGGCTACCTGATGGAAGCCAACGGGATGTCGGTCCGCCTGATCGGGCTGCTGGAGCGTCTCGTCGGGCGGCTGCGCGGCGGGTTGAACGTCGTGATGGTCCTCAGCATGGTCATCTTCTCGGGCATCTCCGGCTCGAAGATGGCCGACGTCGCCGCGGTCGGCTCCGTCCTGATCCCGGCGGCGCGGCGCTCGCGGCAGAACCCGGGCGAGGCGGTGGCGCTGCTGGCCGCCTCGGCGGTGATGGCGGAGACGATCCCGCCCTGCATCAACCTCATCATCCTGGGCTTCGTCGCCAATATCTCGATCGGCGGCCTGTTCGCCGCCGGGCTGCTGCCCGCCGGCCTGATGGCGCTCGCGCTCGTCGCCGTCGCGATCGCCTTCGGGGCGCGCGCCTCGGCCGCCGAATGGGAGGCGGTGCCGCGCCTGCCGGTGGGCAAATTATGGACCGGGGCGGCGGCGACGATCGGGTTGCTGGTGCTGATCTTCGGCGGCTTCCGCTCGGGCTTCGCCACCGCGACCGAGATTTCCGCCTTCGGTGCGCTCTATGCGCTGTTCGTCGGCGGCATCGCCTTTCGCGAACTGGGGTTCCGCACGGCGGCGCGCACCTTCACCAACGCGGCGACACGCTCGGGCCTGGTGCTGTTCATCGTCGCCGCCGCCCAGGCGGTCGCGTTCATGCTGACCCTCCAGCAGATACCGCACGCGCTGGCGACGTTCATGATCTCGGTGTCGCACGACAGCGGTCCGTGGCTGTTCATGCTGCTGTCGATCGCCATCCTGATCGTCATGGGATCGGTGCTCGAAGGCGCCGCCGCGCTCATCATCTTCGGCCCGCTGCTGGTGCCGGTGGCCGCCCAGCTCGGCATCCCTTCGCTGCACTACGGCGTGGTGCTGGTGATCGCGATGGGCATCGGCCTGTTCGCCCCGCCGCTGGGGCTCGGCCTCTACGGCGCGTGCCTGATCGGCGAGGTGCCGATCGAGGTGACGGTCAAGCCGATGCTGGGCTATCTCGGGCTGCTGTTCCTCTGCCTTCTGGTGATCGCGTTTGTCCCCGCGATCACGCTGTGGCTGCCGCACTCGCTGGGTTACTGACGGCCAAGCAGGTCAGTTCGCGGCCGTGTGTGTCGGCTGGCGCAGGCCATGCTCGGAATCGCCCCCACGGCCGCGCCCCTTGATCCGCTCGCGCAGGCCCTGGAACGTCACATAGAGGATCGGGATGACGAAGATGCCGAGGAAGCTCGCGGCGATCATGCCGGCGAACACCGGCGTGCCGATGTCGCGCCGCGCCAGCATGCTCGGCCCGGTGGCGATCACCAGCGGCAGCAGGCCGAGAATGAACGCGAAGCTGGTCATCATCACCGGGCGAAAACGCAGCCGCGCGCCGTTGATCGCGGCCTGTCGGAGCGGCACGCCGCCCTCGCGCTCCTCCTTGGCGAATTCCACGATCAGGATGCCGTTCTTGGCGGCCAGGCCGATCAGTACCACCAGCCCGATCTGGCCATACAGGTCCATCGTCAGCCCGGTCAGCACCATGCCGGCATAGGCGCCGGCCACACCGACCGTGACCGACAGCAGGACCGGCACCGGAATGGTCCAGCTTTCATACAGCGCCGCCAGGAAAAGGTAGGCGAACAGCACCGCGAAGCCGACGACGACGGTGATCTGCCCCGCCGCCTTCTGTTCCTGATAGGCGATGTCGGTCCACTCGCCCTTGAACCCTGGCGGCAACGTCTTCGCCGCCACCTGCTCCATCGCCGCCAGCGCCTGACCGGAGGAGATGCCGGGCGCGGGCCCTCCGGTCAGCACCACGGCACTCTTGTTGTTGTAGCGGATCAGAGCCTGTGGCCCCAGGACCAGCCGGGTTTCGAGCAGGCTGCGCAGCGGCACCATCTTGCCTTCGTTGTTGCGCACGTTGATGCGGTTGATGTCGTCGAGCGAGGCGCGGTCTTCCGCCTCGGCCTGCACCTGCACCTGCCAGGTCCGGCCGAACAGGTTCATGTCGTTGACGTAGGCCCCGCCGAGATTGGCCTGGAGCGCCTGGAACACCGAGGTCAGCGAGATGCCAAGCACCTGGACCTTGTCACGATCGATGTCGAGGAAGATGGACGGAGCGGTGGCGGAGAAGGTGCTGAACACGCGGCTGAGCCGCGGGTCCTGATTGGCCGCCACGGTCATGCCACGCATGACCTGCGCCAACGCCTTCGGGTCGCCGCCGCGCAGGTCCTCCAGCACATAGGCGAACCCGCCGCCGCTGCCGAGGCCGACGATCGGCGGCGGCGCCAGCGGCACGGCGATGCCGCCCCGGACCGTGCGGAGCTGCTGGGCAAGGCGGGCGATGATAGCGGGAGCGCCCGCGGACGCGCCCTTTCGTTGGTCGAACGGCTTGAGCGAGACGATCACGAAGGCCGCGTTCGGCTGGCTGTAGTTGTCGAGGAAGTTCAGGCCGACGACCGAGGTGTAATCGGCGACCGTGTCCTCCTTGGCGAGGATGGCCTCGACCTGCCTGACCACATCCAGCGAGCGCCCCACCGAGGCGCCGTCCGGCAGCTGCACCACCACGAACAACGCGCCCTGGTCATCCTCGGGCAGGAAGCCGGTGGGGGTGATCCTGGCGAACCCGCCGGTGGCGAGCACCGCCAGGGCAACCAGCGGAATGCTGATGATGGCCAGACGCACCAGTTTGGCGACCACCGTGCTGTAGCAGTCGCCGACGCGGTCGATGGCGCGCATCACCACGCCGATCGGCCCGCGACGTGGGCCGTGATGCGGTTTGAGCAAGATGGCGCACAAGGCCGGCGACAGCGTCAGCGCGTTGATCGCCGAGAGGAGCATCGACACCGCCACCGTGACCGCGAACTGGCGGAACAGCTCGCCGGAGATGCCGCTGATGAACGCGACCGGCACGAATACGGACAGCAATACCAGCGTGATGGCGACGATGGGCGCGGTCAGCGTGGCCATCGCCCGTTTCGTCGCCTGCGCCGGCGTGAGTTCGGGGTGGGCGTGCATCATCGCCTCGACACCCTCGACGACCACGATGGCGTCATCGACGACGATGCCGATCGCCAGGACCACCGCGAGCAGGCTCACCGTGTTCGCCGAGTAGCCGATGGCGTTCAGCACGACGAAGCAGCCGACCAGGCTGACCGGGACCGCGATCGTCGGAATCAAGGTGGCACGGAGGCTGCCCAGGAACAGGTAGACCACCAGCACCACCAGCACGAAGGCTTCCAGGAGCGTCTTCTGGACCTCGTGGATCGTGGCGGTCACGAACGTGGTCGGGTCGTAGGTGACCTTCCACGCCACGTCGGGTGGGAAATCCTTCGCCGCCGTCGCGAGTTGCTGCTTGACCGCCCCTAGCGTGGTGATCGCGTTCGCGCCGGGCGCCTGGTAGATGGCGATGACCGCCGCCGGCTGACCGTCGAGCCGGGTGTCGCGATCGAGGTTCTGCGCGCCCAGCTCGACCCGCGCCACATCCTTCAGCCGCAGTATCGAGCCGTCCGGATTGGTGCGGATGACGATGTTTTCGAACTCGGCGGGGGTGCTGAGCCGCCCCTTGGTCTGGATGTTGAGTTGCAGCTGCTGGTCATTGCTGATCGGGCGCGCCCCGATGCGCCCGACCGGGGCCTGCGCGTTCTGCGCCTGGATGGCGTTGATGATGTCCGCGGTGGTGAGGTTCAGCCCGGTGAGGCGGTTCGTCTGTAGCCAGACCCGCATGGAGTAGTCTTGCGCGCCGAATAACGCGGCGTCGCCGACGCCGGGCGTGCTGCGGATGTCGTCCAGCAAGTTGATCGTAGCGTAATTGCTAAGAAACAGCGGGTCTTTCGTGCCCTTTGGCGAATACAGGCTGATCACGCCGAGCAGCGCCGAGGACTTCTTCTTGACGGTCACGCCTTGCTGGCGGACCTCGGCCGGCAGCTTCGACAGCGCCACCTGGACGCGGTTGTTGACGTTGACGGTATTGATGTCGGGATTGGTACCCAGCGCGAACGACACCAGGAGGCTATAGCTGCCGTCGTTGCCGGATACGCTCTTCATGTAGATCGCCTTGTCGACGCCGACGACCTGCGCCTCGATCGGCTGGGCGATCGTCGCGTCGATCACCGCCGCCGATGCGCCTGGGTAGACGGTGGTGACGGAGACCTGCGGCGGCACGATGTCCGGATATTGCGCCACCGGGATGGTCAGCAGCCCCAGCAGGCCGGCGACCGTGGTGACGATGGCGATCACCATCGCCAACCGGGGACGGTCGACGAAGACCGTCGAGAGCATGGTGTCAGCCTTCCGTCTTCAAGGGAGCGGTCTTCAGCGAATCGGGCATCGGCGTGGCGAGCACGGCGGCGCCGGGGCGCAGGCTTTGGGTGCCGGTGACCACCACCAGCTCGCCGGGAGTGAGGCCGCTGTCGATGACGATGCCGGTCCCGACCTCCGCTCCGGTCTTGACCCGCCTGACGACCGCCTTGCCGTCCTGTGCCACGAAGACGTAGACGCCCTCCTGGTCGGCGATCAGTGCCGCCTGCGGGATCACCACCTTCTCCTCGGGTGTCTCGCCGACCACAGACACCTGCATGAACTGGCTAGGCAGCAGGGCATTGTCGGGGTTGGGCACCCGGGCGCGCACGATGACCGTATCGGTGCCGCGGTCGACGGCGACGTCGACGAAGTCGATCACGCCGGTCTGGTCGTACACCGAGCCGTCGGCGAAGCGCAGCTTGACCCGCACGTTGTCTCGGGTGGTCGTGCCGCCTTCCCGGCGTATCCGCAGGAATTCCCGCTCGCTGACCGGAAAGACGACGAACATCGGCGTCTGGCTGACGATCAGCGCCAGCGGGCCGCTATCCGGTCCGACGAGATTGCCCTTGGTCACGAGCGCACGGCCGATCCGCCCGGCGATCGGCGACAGGATCGTCGCATAGCCGAGGTTGATCTGGGCGGTCTTGAGGTCGGCGTCGGCGCGCACGACCGCGCCTTGCGCATTCTGCTCCTCGGCGACCCGCTGGTCGCGGGTGGCCACCGACGTCGCGCTGGTCTTCACCAGCTCCTCCGCCCGTTGTCGCTGCACGCTGGCGTTCGCGTAGGTTCCCTGGGCCTGAAGAAGCGCGCCGCGGGCCTCCTGAACGGCGGCCTGGAACGGCGCGGAATCGATCTGGAACAGCTTGTCGCCTTCCTTCACCGCCTCGCCCTCCTTGAACAGGATGGCGTCCAGATAGCCGCTGACGCGGGCGCGTATGTCCACGCGATCAATCGCCTCGACGCGGCCGACGAACGCGACGGCTTTGTTGACGGGCTGTTTCGCGGCGATGACGGTTCCAACAGGGACGGCCTGTTGGGCGAGCGCCGGAACGGCAAGGCACGCCGCGAGCACGGCGGTCAGGATGGAACGGCGCATGCGTCTCCTCCGCCGGAACAAGCGCGGCGATGTGGGTAGATGGTTACCGAAGGCCGAAGCGGATTTCACCCTCTAATGTCTCTCCGGGCGCGAGGACTCGCAATCCGGTATTCTCCTCCATGTGGTTGATCGCATCGGTCCGATGGCTGACCGGCTCGCAGGCGAAATACGGCTTCCCCTCGGGCACGAACACCACCAGCCGACCGAACGGCGAGGACGCCGACAGGCGCACGGTGATCGGCGACGGCGCCAGCGTGATGTCCGCCTCGCCCTCCCATTCCAGGAACAGGTTATCGAGCGTCGCCGTCCCGACCCGACGGGCGGGATCGTGGCTCCACTCGGGTGGTATGGGTATCTTCTCGCTCGGCAGATGGTCCGCCCCGTTGCGCCACACGGCGCCCGCCTTGAACCGCAGCGTCGCCTCTGCCGTGCGCGGAAAGAACGGATGCAGCCCCAACCCGGCGGGCGCCGGCCGGTCGTGGCGGTTGGTCATCGCCATTCGCACCGCCAACGCGTCCGCCTCCAGCACGAAGCTCAATTCGGCGGCGAACGGGAATGGCCAGCCGAGTGCCGAGGCGCCGCG
>JBDTFI010000339.1:0-2663 GCA_039938035.1 Acetobacteraceae bacterium
CCGCTTTGAACAGGATCGCGTAAACGACGGCCTTGTTCTGGAAGGCGATGGCGGCGACCGGCGCGGGTAGCGTGAACACGACGTGGAAGTAAGGAACCGGCAGCAGTTCGCCCTGCCGGTCCGCAAACCACTTCGTCCGCGCCGCCCCTTGGCACTTGGGGCAATGCCGGTTGCGGCGGGTAATGGGCGGCGCCCATTACCTGCCTTATGGGCACATTCAGTAATGGGGAGTTGGCGTCCTGGCGTCGGCGTTTTTCGGTGAATTGCAGCGATTCTTCTCTCCATAACAGCGCGGTCCTGCGCCTTCGTCGGCTCGGCCACCAATGGCCGGTCACGAATGAGGACTATTATGTTGGAGACCTACTTCTCGGCGTCGAAGATTCGGGCGCATCTGCGGAGCGGGCTAAGCGGACCATACCTCGACGGTTTCGCGGTCGCGCTCGAGCGGCAGGGGTATAGCGCCGGCACGGCGGTTCGATATTTGCGGGCGGCGGCGCACCTTGGCCATGTCGTGGCTCGGCAAGGGGCAATGCCGAGCGAGATCGATCTGGCGGCGTTCAGCGAGCACTTGCGCCGTTGTCGATGTCCGCGCGCGATGGGAGGGCGTCGCAACCACCACACCATTTTCGGCGTCAGGCTCTTTCGCCAGCATCTTATCGCGACCGGCATTTGCCAGGCCGGCGCAGCTCCCTTGCAACGTGCCGAGCCGTGTCTGGTGGCTCACTTCAAGGAGTGGCTGCGCAAGCACCGCGGGGCGTCCGATCCCACCATAAGACTCTACGCCCGCGACGCCGCGCGCCTGGTGGCGGCGCTCGGGGACGATCCAGAAGGTTGGGAGCCGGCCGCCATTCGCAGCTTCTTCCTGGACCGGGCGAGCCATTGCGGCAACGGAACGGTCGAGAAGCTGACGACCAGTCTGCGTGCGTTCTTGCGTTACCTTGTTGTCCAAGGCCGCTGCCGGGCAGATCTCGCCGATGTCGTTCCCGGCTATGCCCGCTGGCGGCTCGCCGACTTGCCGCGAAGTCTGGCGGCGGAGCAGGTGAACCGGCTGATCGCGGCATGCGATGGCGAAGTCGTCGAGCGCCGGCGTGATCGCGCGATCCTCCTGCTCCTGGCGCGCCTCGGGCTGCGCGCCGGCGACGTGGCGCAACTTCGCCTCGACGACATCGAGACGGGCTCGCTGCGGGTCTCGGGCAAGTCGCGCTACGAGGTGCGTCTGCCGCTTCCGCAGGATGTCGGGGATGCGATCGCCGCCTACCTCGAGCGCCGCCCTTCGACATGCCCGAGCGATCACGTGTTCCTGCGCAATATCGCGCCCTTCCGACCGTTCCGGAATGGCGACGGCGTCTCGTCGGCGGTGAAACGCGTCATCCAGCGGGCCGGCATCGTCGCCCCGGTCAAGGGAGCGCACGTCCTGCGACACACGGCGGCGACCGAGATGCTGCGCCATGGCGTTCCGCTCGAGAAAATCGGGTTGGTCCTGCGGCACCGCGGCATCGACACGACGGCCCGTTACGCCAAGGCCGATGTCGCGCTCCTGAAGCAAGTCGCACAGCCCTGGCCGGAGGTCCTCTGATGTTGAAGGCCGTCGAGGCTTATCTGGCGCTCCGCCGCGCGACTGGATTCGCGATGCTGAACGCGGAATGACTGCTCAAGAGCTTTGCCGCCTTTGCGACCGAGCGCGGGCAAACGTATGTCCACGCGCAAACAGCAATTGATTGGGCGGCTCGCGGACCCTCCGTGGTGCAACGCGACGCCCGGCTGAAAGCCGTTTGTCGCTTCGTGCGTCATGTCCGGGTTGAAGACGCCCGGCATGAGTTGCCGCCGGTCGATCACTTCGGCGCCCGCAAGACGCGGCGCTTGCCGCACATCTACTCTGCGGCGGAGATCGACCGCCTGATCGTAGCCGCCCTTCGGCTTCGCCCCAAAGGCGCCTTGCGCCCATGGACCTATGCGACATTGATCGCGCTGCTCTCGGTCACCGGATTGCGTATCTCCGAAGCGCTGAAGTTGACGGTCGCGGACGTGACGCGCGACGGCCTGCTGATCCGCGAGACCAAGTTCCGGAAAACACGCTTGGCGCCGCTGCACGACACGGCAGTGCTGGGCTTGGAGCGCTATCTGGTGCGTCGACGGCCCCGTTCCGAGGCCGACCCGGTATTCGTCGACGGGGGGGATCTGCCGCTGCGCTATATCGCGGTCAAGGAGACCTTCGACAGGCTGGTCGGCAGCGCAGGCATCGCATCGGCGACGAAGCGTCGTCCGCGTCTGCACGATCTCCGGCACACGTTTGCGGTGCGTGCGCTGCAAGGCGCTCCAGCGGATCGAAGCCGAACCGGCGCGCACATGGTGGCGCTTGCGACCTACATGGGTCACGTCAACATCTATGCAACGTACTGGTACCTGGAGGCCACCGCCGACCTCATGCGGGACGTCGCCGCGGCCGGTGAGGGATTCTTCGCCGAAGGGAGACAATCATGACGCCGATTGCTCCCCTCATTGAAGCGTTCCTCGACGAGACGCTCGCGCGCCAGCGGGCCGTCAGCCGGCATACGCGCGACTCCTATGCCCTCAGCTTCCAGTTGCTCTTCACGTTCGCTGCAAAAAGGCTGAAGGTCACGCCGTCGGCGCTGACGCTGGAGCAACTCGACGCCGGCCTCATC
>JBDTFI010000340.1:0-12790 GCA_039938035.1 Acetobacteraceae bacterium
GTGGTCAACGCCGCCGGCGCCTGGGCCGGACGTATCGCGACCCAGCTCGGCGAACCGGCCCCGCTCGAGGTGATCGCGCCGATGCTGATGATCACCGCGCGCCTGCGGCCCTTTCTGCGCCCGGTGATCGGTGCGACAGGACGGCCGCTGTCGTTCAAGCAATACGCGAACGGCACGGTGCTGATCGGCGGCGGCTATCGCGGACGCGCCGATCCCGACACCAACCGCGCCGACCTCGACTTCCGCGCATTGGCGCTCAGCGCACGAACCGTGTGGGATCTGTTTCCCGCGATGCGCGGCGCGCAGATCGTGCGCGCCTGGGCGGGCATCGAGGCGTGCATGGCGGACGAGATTCCCGTCATCGGGCCAAGCTCCACGTCACCCGGCGTGTTCCACGCCTTCGGCTTCTCCGCCCACGGCTTCCAGCTCGGCCCGGTCGTCGGCGCGATCATCGCCGAACTGGTCGCGACGGGAACGACCAACCTCCCCATAGCCCCGTTCGACATACGCCGCTTCGGATAGGTCGTGACAACCGTCCAATCGTTGACGAGCCTCCATCGGCGCCTCGCCGACTGGCCCGCGGGTGTCTCACGGGTCGAATTCCGCCTGAACTTCGACACATCGTCGAATTTTTCAACCAGCAGATTGACCCGGCAGAGGTATTGGATTTCGAATTGCGCCGATATGAAGGGGAGGGCCTCAAGAGCCTGAACGCCAGTTCTTTACGCTCCAACAGGGCCCAAACCACAGGGAGGATTGGATGACCACCCCCCAGCAACCCACCGACGTCGTCAGCGAACAACGCCAATGGGGCCGGCTCATGGCGATGGCTCGCATCGGCGCCATCCCGGGCGACGGCGTCAACCGTGCGTGTCTGACCGCGCTCGACCGCGAAGCCCGCCGCCTGCTGATCGGCTGGGCCACCGAAGCCGGCGCCGCCGTCTCCGTCGATGCCGCCGCCAATCTCTGGCTCCGGCGCGAGGGCACCGATCCCGCCGCGGACCCGGTGCTGACCGGCAGCCACATGGACACCCAGCCGGAGGGCGGGCGGTTCGACGGCATCTACGGGGTAATGGCTGGGCTGGAGGTGCTCGCTTCGCTGCACGACGCGGGCACCACGACGCGCCGGCCGATCGAGGTGGTGGCCTGGACTAACGAGGAGGGTGGGCGGTTCGCCCCCGGCTGCATGGGCAGCATGGCGTGGAGCGGCTATCGGCGCGTGGCGGACTTCGCCGACGTCGCCGACCCCGACGGCGTGCGTTTCGCCGATGCGCTCGCCGAACACCTCGCCGCCGAGGCGGACCTGCCTCGACGCAAGCTCGGCAGCCGCCCGCACGCTTATGTCGAGGCGCATATCGAGCAAGGCCCGCGCCTCGAAGCCGAGCATCTGGATATCGGCGTCGTCACCGGCATCCAGGGCAGCCGCTGGTTCACCGTGACCCTGAGCGGGGAGACGGCGCACGCCGGGACGACGCCGCTCAAGCTCCGCCGCGACGCGGTGCAAAACATGGTGCGCGCCATCACGGCGCTGAACGCGCTGATGGACGATCCCGACGACGTGCTGCGCTTCACCGTGGGCCGGATCACGGTCGAGCCCAACACCTCGAACTCGGTCGCCAGCAAGGCACGCTTCACCATTGATCTGCGTCACCCCGACGCCGCCGTGCTGTGCGCGCGCGGCGATGCCATCGCGACGACGGTGCAGGGCGCGGAGGTCTCCGAGGTTTTCACCGCGATGCCGATCGTGTTCGACCCGGCGGTGGTCGATACGGTCGCGCGCGCGGCTGACGGGTTGGGACTGCGCCATCGCCGGATCCCGTCGGGTGCTTTCCACGACGCGCAGTTCGCCGCTCCGGTGTGTCCGAGCGGGATGATATTCGTGCCGTGCCGCAAGGGGATCAGCCACAATCCTGCCGAGTATGCCGAGCCGGCATGGCTTGATGCCGGCACCAAAGTCCTTGCGCGTACGCTCCTGGATTTGGCGGCATAAATGGATCGACTCATCGCGACGTATCTGGTGCGCGCCGGCGCCGGCTCGATCGAGGCGCGGGCGCGGGCGATCGCCGTTGAACAAAGCGTCGAGATGCCGCTGGAGGCGATCGATGACGCGGTCATACTGGAAACCATCGTCGGGCGCGTCGAGGACATCACCGATCGCGGCAACGGCGTCTTCGCGGTGCGGATCGGCCTCGCGCCGGCCACCGTCGGCGCGGATGCCGGGCAGCTTCTAAACATGGCGTTCGGCAACACGTCGCTGCACGAGGATGTGGTGCTGTCCGACCTCGATCTCCCGGCGGCTCTGGCCGCGCGGTTCGGCGGTCCGCGTCACGGGATCGCTGGGCTGCGGGCCCGCGCCGGCGTTCCCGCGCGCGCCCTCACCTGCGCGGCGCTGAAGCCGCAAGGCCTGCCGCCGGCGCGACTGGCAGAACTGGCCGGGCGATTCGCGCGCGGCGGGATCGACTACCTCAAGGACGACCATGGCCTCACCGATCAGGACTACGCCCCGTTCGCCGCGCGTGTAGCGGCCTGCGCCGAGGCAATGCGGGGACACCGGACACGCTACATCCCAAGCCTGTCGGGCAGCCTCGACGATCTGCGCCGCCAGGCGCGGCAGGCGAGCGACGCCGGGGTGGACTCGGTCATGGTGGCCCCGATGCTCGCCGGCTGGTCGAACGTGATGGCGCTCGGGCGGGATTTCCCCGACCTCGCCTTCCTCGCCCACCCCACCATGGGCGGTTACCGCATCGCTCCCGAACTGCTGATCGGGCGGCTGTTCCCCTTGATCGGCGCCGACGCGGTGGTGTTTCCGACGCATGGGGGGCGGTTTGGGTATTCCGCCACGACCTGCCGGCGCCTCGCGGACAATGCCCGTGACTCGCACGGCAAGCGTCCTTGCCTGCCAGTGCCTGCCGGGGGCATGACGCTCGCGCGGGTTCCCGAGATGCTTGATTTCTACGGGTTGGATATAATGTTGCTCATCGGCGGCAGCCTTCTCGCCGCCCGCGAGCTTTTGACCGAGGAGACCGCGGCTTTCGTGAAAGCGGTCGCCCAGCATAGGTACGGATGAGACAATGACGGAGCCAGCGCGCCTTCGCGCCTATCAGGACGATTTCCGCTGGGACGGCGTTGAGCTGCGTCCGTACAAGGATGACGGCGCGGCGCCGTTCAAGGCGATCGCCCGCCAGGAGCTGTTCGCCCACCCGTCGCTCGGCTGCGAATTGCGCTATTTTGAGATGGCGGCCGGCGGATACTCGACCCTGGAGCGGCACGCGCATGTCCATGCGGTGATGGTCCTGCGGGGACGCGGGCAATGCCTGCTGGGCGAGGCGGTGCGCGCGGTGAAGCCGTTCGACCTCGTCACCATCCCGTCCTGGACGTGGCACCAGTTCCGCGCGACTCGCGACGAGCCGCTCGGCTTCCTATGCATGGTCAATGCCGAGCGCGACCGGCCCCAGTTGCCGACCGAGAACGAACGCGCCGCGCTGGCCGCGAACCCGGCGGTCGCCGCCTTTCTCGCCAACGGCGCTTGACACGCGGCCTGCCGCGGGCCTTTTACGCCTGCCGGGGCTTCTGTCGCCACCTGCGACAGGGGTGTAGCTCAATTGGCTAGAGCGCCGGTCTCCAAAACCGGAGGCTGGGGGTTCGAGACCCTCCACCCCTGCCAGTGTTCACATGGGCAACCTTATACGACGGAGTGAAAGCAGTTGGCGGTGCATCCGGCCCAGTTCATACGGGAAGTCAGGGCCGAGATGGCCCGGGTGACCTGGCCTAGCCGCAGGGAGACGCTGATGACGACCGGGCTGGTCATCGCCATGGTGGCGGCCTCGGCGGCGTTCTTCTTCGCGATCGACGAGGTGGTGAGTATCGCTGTGCGCGCCATGTTCGGCGCCGCCAGCTGACGGGAACAGGATCGAGATGGCCAAGCGTTGGTACGTGGTTCACGTCTATTCGGGCTTCGAGAAGAAGATCGCCCAGCAGATCAAGGAGCAGGCTGCCCAGAAGGGTCTGGGCGACCAGTTCGAGGAGGTGCTGGTGCCGTCCGAGGAGGTGGTCGAGCTGCGGCGCGGCCAGAAGATCAATGCCGAGCGCAAGTTCTTCCCCGGCTACGTGCTGGTGAAGATGGACCTGACCGACGACGCTTGGCACCTCGTCAAGAACACGCCGAAGGTGACCGGCTTCCTCGGCACCCGCAACCGCCCCTCGCCGATCACCGCGGCCGAGGCCGATCGGATCATGAAGCAGACGCAGGAAGGCGTGGAGCATCCGCGCCCGGCCGTGCTGTACGAGGTGGGCGAGCAGATCCGCGTCGCCGACGGCCCGTTCACCAGCTTCAACGGGACGGTCGAGGAAGTCGACGAGGAGAAGGGCCGGGTGAAGGTCAGCGTGTCGATCTTCGGGCGCTCGACGCCGGTGGAACTGGAGTACAGTCAGGTGGAGAAGGTCTGAGAACCTACGCCGGCAGCAATTCGTCGAGTGACCACTGCTCAGCTGACGCCCCGGCAAGCGCCTGGATGCGCTCCTCGTCACTCGCCAGATCGGCGGCCGAGCCGGACCAGACCATCTGGCCGTGGTCGAGCACATAGGCACGGTCGGCGACCTCCAGGCTGGCACGGACGTTCTGCTCGACCAGCAGCACCGACAGACCCTCCGCGCGCATCCGCGTCACCACGCGGAACACCTCGGCCACGATCAGCGGCGCGAGGCCCTGGGAGGGTTCGTCGAGGATCAGCAGCTTCGGGTTGAGCAGCATGGCGCGCGCGATCGACAACATCTCTTGCTCGCCGCCCGAAAGTTGGCGGCCCAGATTGGTCCGCCGCTCGGCGAGGCGGGGAAACAATTCGTAGGCACGCTCGATGGTCCACGGGCCAGGGCGTTCGAGCGGCACCCGCAGATTGTCGTGCACCGTGAGGTTGGGAAAGATCTTGCGGCCTTCCGGCACATAGCCGACGCCGAGGGCGGCGATGCGATACGGCGGCAGGCGGGTGGTGTCGTGGCCGAAGAAGCTGATGCGCCCGGTGCGCGCGGGCGTAAGGCCCATGAGGCTGCGCAGCGTCGTCGTCTTGCCGGCGCCGTTGCGCCCGAGCAGCGTGGTGATCTGCCCCTCCGGCACTTCGAGCCCGACGTCGAGCAGGATGTGGCTTTTGCCGTAATAGGTGTTGAGGCCCTCGGCGATGAGCGCGGTCATGTCGTCATCCCTCGGCCTTCCCCAGATACGCGGTCTGCACCGCCGGGTCGGCGGCGATCTCGGCGGGCGTGCCCTCGGCGAGCGGGCGGCCCTGGTCGAGCACCATAATGCGATCGGCGAGGTTGAAGACCACGCGCATGTCATGCTCGATCAGCACGATCGTGAAGCCGCTTTGCTTGTGCAGCTGACGGATCAGGCGGGATATCTGATACGTCTCCTGCTCGCCCATGCCGGCGGTGGGTTCATCGAGCAGCAGGATGCGCGGGCGCAGCGCGAGAGCCATCGCGATCTCGGCGGCGCGCTGATCGCCGTGCGACATCTCGCCCACCAGCCGGTCGGCTTGCGCGGTCAGCCCGGTCGCGGTCAGCAGTTCGTCGATCCGGTCGCGTACACGCGCCGCCTCGCCGCGGCTGATCCACGGGCGCGTCCGAAACCCGGTCGCCACCTCCACCGCGATCTGCGCGTTCTCCCGCACCGTCAGCTCGGGGAAGATCTCGGTGATCTGGAAGGTGCGCGCCAACCCCATGTGGACGCGCTTGGTCGCGTTCGCATGGGTGATGTCCTGTCCATCGAGCATGATCTGTCCGGCGGTCGGCGGAAAGAACCCGGTGATCAGGTTGAAGAACGTGGTCTTGCCGGCGCCGTTCGGCCCGATGATGGCGCGCAACTGGCCAGTTTCGACCGCCATCGAGACGGCGTCGACCGCGATAAGGCTGCCGAACGCCTTGGTGGCGGCGCGGATTTCGAGCAGGCTCATAGGGGAATCCGCCGCAGGTAGCCGAGCACGCCGCGTGGGAAGAACAGCACCACGATGACGAAGATCAGGCCGACGAAGCTCATCCAGTTCACCGTCGCCGAGGAGATGTAGTCCTGCAAGGCGACGAAGATCGCCGCCCCGATCAGCGGTCCCCAGAACGATCGCATCCCGCCCATCACCGCCATGATCACGAGGTCGCCCGAGATGATGTAGTTGAGCGTCGTCGGATCGGCGAAATTGTTGATCAGCGCGTAGAGCGCGCCGGCGACCGAGGCGAAGAATGTCGAGATGGTGAACGACATCCAGATATGCCGTTCCACCGGAATGCCGAGGAAGCGCGCGCGCCGCTGATTCTCCCTGATCGCGATCAGGGTGCGCCCGAACGGGGAGCGCAGCAGGAGCGCCATGATGCCGACGCAGACGGCGAACACGGCGAGGACGAAGAAGTAGAAGACCGTCTGGTTGTTCTGGATGTCTATCACCAGCGGCCCGAGATGGATCGGCTGGCGCTGAAAGCCGCGCAGCCCGTCATAGCCGCCGGTGAAGCTGTTCCAGCTATAGGCGATGTAGTAGCAGATCTCGCCGAACGCGATCGTCAGCATGGCGAAATAGACGCCCTTGCGGCGTACGATCAAGGCGCCGAAAAGCGCGCCGCCGACGGTGCCGAGCAGGATGCCGGCCAGTATGGCGAGCAGCGTACTGTTGGTGACGTAGAGCAGCATCAGCCCGCAGCCATAGGCGCCGAGCCCGAAATAGGCGGCGTGGCCGAACGACATCACACCGGTGAAGCCGAGCAGGAAATTGAGGCCCATCGCGGCGAGCCCGAACACCAGGATGCGCGCGGCGAGCGACGTATAGCCGCCGATCGCGGGAAGCCAGAGCGGCACCGTCAGCAGCACCACCCAGATGAGCAGCAGCGCGAGCTTGTCGCGATAGCTTCCCCGGCGCTCGAACGTCTCGCCGATCGTGGTGCTGCTCATGTCAGCATCCCTTCCTCGCCGAGCAACCCGCGCGGCCTGACCAGCAGCACCACGATCATGATGACGTAGATCACCACCTGGCTGCCAGAGGGGAAGAACACGGTGGTGAGCGCCGCCGCCACGCCAATGATGATGCCGCCGATCAGCGTGCCGATCAGGCTGCCGACGCCGCCCACGATGATGGCGATGAACGCCGGCAGCAGCAGGTCGTCGCCCATGTTGGGATTGAGCCCGATCTGCCCGCCCGCCAGCACGCCGGCGAGGCCGGCGAGGAAGATGCCGAGGCCGAAATTGAACGAGCGCAGCAGGCGCACGTTGATGCCGAGCGCGGACACCGTCTCCAGGTCGAGAGTGCCGGCGCGGATGCGCAGGCCCAGGCGCGAGTTGCGCAGGAAGAGGAACAGCGCGGCGACCGTCACGACGACGATGCCGATGATGAACAGCCGGTAGCCGGTCAGGAAGAAGAACTGGGCGCTGATCGGTTGGTTGATGCTATCGGGTGGGGTCAGTGGCAGGCCGTTGGAACCCCACACCGTGCGGCAGATATCCTGGATGATGAAGGCAAGCCCGAACGTCAGCAGCAAGCTGTACACCGGGTCGCGCGTATAAAGCGGGCGGATGATCGTGCGTTCCAGGATCAGCCCGATCGCCCCCACGATCAGCGGCGAGACGACCAGCGCCCCCCAGAATCCGATATAAGGAATCAGCATGAACGCGAAATAGCCGCCGAGGGCGAGGAAGTTGCCGTGGGCGAAATTGATCACCCCGCTGAGGTTGAGGATCATCGCCAGTCCGAGCGCCATCAGCACGTAGAACAGACCGATGATGACGCCGTTGAAGATGTTGAACAGAACAAGCGTCAGCACGGGTTACCTCGACACATCCGCGGTCATGGCCGGCCCTTGATACCGTCATGCCCGGGCTCGACCCGGGCATGACGGCGGAAGTCAGTTATAACAAATTAAACTAGGCGGTCGGGAACGTCATCTTGCAGCCGGTGTCGGCTACCGTGCCGGCGGCCTGCTCGCCGGGCACCAGTTCGGCCACCGTGAACACGTTGTCCGGGTTGCCGCCCTTTGGCGGATGCACCTCCCCAGTGAAGACGTTGGACATCAGCTGATGATCACCCGCGCGGAAGGCGATCTCGCCCGGCTGCAGGGCGACGTCGGGCGGCAGCACCTGGCCCTCCAGGGCGTGGGCGAGCTTGATCGCCTCCAGACTCTGGGCCTTCTCGGCGGCGGCCTTGAACGAATTCACCGCGACCCAGCCGAACCAGTGGCGCGCCGTCGGCGTCTGGCCCATCGCCTTGCGGAAATCGGCGACGTATTTCACCGCCTCCGGCACGTTCGGCTGGTCCCACCACCACTCCATGTCCCACCAACCGGCCTGCGCCTCGGGCGGGACCGAGCGGATGCTCTCCAGCTCGAACAGCGCGCCGCCCAGCGCCATCTGCTTGGCCATGCCGAACTGGATGAACTGCTTCATGCAGTCGATCTGCGCGAGGCCGCCCATGTTGTTGAGCAGCACGTCCGGCTTGTAGGCGCGGGCCTTGATGAGTGTCGCGGAGAAGTCGGTGCTGCTGATCGGCAGCATGTCGGCCTGGTATTCGCCGCCGGCCTTCTTGAGCTGCTTGACGAAGCCTTCCTGGAGGGTGTGGCCGTAGGCATAGTCGGGCGTGATGAAGTACCACTTCTTGCCGAACTTCTTCATCAGCGTGGCGCTGATCGCCGTGGCGTCCATCGAGGTCGTATTGCAGACGCGGAACACGTTCCACTTACAATTCGTTCCGGTGATCGGGTCGGTGTGGCCGCCGGGAACGATGTGGAGCACCTTCGCCGCGGTGGTGACCTGGGCGACCGCGTAGGCGATCCCGGAGTTCACGTCGGCGAAGATCACGTTCACCTTGTCGCGGTCGATCAGCTTGTGGGCCTTCTGCACGCCGGTGCCGACGTCGTTGGCGCTATCCTCGACCAGAAGCTGGACCTGGCGACCCATGATGCCGTTCTTGGCGTTGAGCGCCGCGACCGCGTATTTCGCACCCGCGACCTCGGTCTGCGCCAGCGCCGAGAGGGTGCCGGTGAGCGGGTCGATCATGCCGATCTTGACCGGCTCCTCGCCGCGCGCCTTGATGATCGAGGGGGCCGCGAGCGCGATCGCGCCGAGCGAAACGCCTGCCTTGACGAGCGTACGCCGGCCGAGCCCGGGCACAGTACTGCCTTCCATTTGGTCGTCTCCCAATGTGACCCGTAACGCCGGTCGCGCTGCCGGGACGGTGTTTTTGTAGCGTCATGCGATCTATGTCGCTTTTTCGCGCGCCCGTCGAGACCCCTCGCGTGCCGCGACCGGGGGAACGGCACGTCGTGGTAACTACTCCTCGGAGGGAAACGCCTGCGACAGCCGCCCGCCCATCCGCAGCGGCTCGACGCGCGCGGCCAGCCCGGTCGCGTCGTCGGTCTCGACGAACACCCCGCAGACCGTCGCCTCGCCGTCGGCGGGGGTCAGCCGTTCGCCCGGCACCTTGCGCCAGAAGCGCGTCGCCGCCCCCAGCTTCTGCATCCCGATGACGCTGTCGTAGTCCCCGCTCATGCCGGCGTCGGACTGAAACGCGGTGCCGCCGGGCAGGATCTGATGGTCCGCCGAGGGACAGTGCGTGTGGGTGCCGACGATCAGCGACGCCTGACCGTCGAAACTGTGGGCGAAGGCCATCTTCTCGCTGCTCGCCTCGGCGTGGAAGTCGATGACGATCGCGGCGACGGTGCCGCCGAGCCGGTAGCGCGACAGCGCCTCGGCGGTGCCGCGGAACGGGCAGTCGAGCGCGTCCATGAACAGCCTTCCCATCGCTTGCAGCACCAGTGCGCGCCGCCCGTCGGCCAGATCGACGACGACCGCGCCTGCCCCGGTCGTGCCGGGGGGGTAGTTCAGCGGGCGAAGCAGGCGCGGGTTCTGCGCGATGTAGGGAATGATCTCCTTGCGGTCCCACGAATGGTTGCCGAGGGTCAGCACGTCGGCGCCGGCGGCGAACAACGCCTCGGCCATCTCCGGCGCCAGGCCGAAGCCGTGCGAGGCGTTCTCGGCGTTCACCACGACGAGGTCGAGGCGCAGGCGGGCGCGTAGCCCGGGCAGCGCGTCGGCCACCGCGTCGCGTCCGGAGCGGCCGACGATGTCGCCGATGAAGAGAAGTCGCATTCAGGACTCCTTGCAGGCGATCACGCCATCCTCGGTCGCGACCGCATCGAGCCGCATGTCGCGCGCGCCGGCGGGGACGCGGCCGACCTCCTGGGCCGCATAGGCGCAGCCCAGCGCGAAGGCGTCCGGCAAGGCGGCGAGGGTGCGGTCATAGTAGCCGGCGCCGTAGCCGAGACGGTGCCCTTTCCGGTCGAAGGCGAGCAGCGGCACCAGCAGGAAATCGGGCTCGCGCACCTCCCCGCTGGAGCGAAAGGTGCCGAAGCGTTCGGCGATGAGCGCCTCGCCCGGCTGCCACAGCCGGAACACCAGCCGCTCGCCTCGCTTGCCGGTGACCGGCAGCACGACCGGATGGCCCCTCGCGTGCAGCATCACGAGCAAGGGCCGGATGTCGATCTCCTCGCCCATCGGCCAGAAGCCGGAGACGGTCGCACCGGGCGGCGGCGGACAGGCACGCAGGACATGCGCGCCAAGCCGCTCGCCCAGGCTCGGATCGAAGCCGCTGCGCAATGCGAGCGCGCGCTCGCGGGCGACGCGCTTCGCCGCGATCAGTTCAGTGTCGGACAAGTGCGGAGCCGCCCTGGCCGTTGGCGTCTCATCCTCCCAGAGCCTGCGTGTGCAGGTGGGCGCCAGATACCGAGACCACGATCCCGACAGAGCCAGCTCCCGAGGGAGATGCTTACTGGCCCCGGGGATGAATTACCTGACGCACCGGGCAGCCCCGCATCACGCAATCTAAGGATGCTCGAACCCCGCCGCAATGTCTTCCGCGCGCTTGGCCAGCCTGGCGAGCTTGCGCTCGAGCTTCGGGTCGCTGGGGGACGCGGTGCCGGCGGTCACTTCCGTCGCCGCCAGCGACTGGCCCAGCTCGAACAGGTCGTCGGCCATCAGCAAGGAAGCCATCACTAGCATCCGCGCCTCTCCGGTCTGTCCAGCGACCGCCTTGATGCTGTCGATCCGGCGCTCGATCTCGGCGGCCATCGCGACCAGATGGTCCTCCTCGCCGTCCTGGCAGCCCACCGTGTAGGCGTAGCCGTTGATCTTTACGGTGACCTGCGCCATCGCGCGCTCCTTTGTTCCGCTGGCGTTCAGCTGTCCAGCACCGCCCGCAGATGCTCGATCATACGGTCCAGCCGCCCCTTGATCTCCGGCAACGCGCTGCCCGGTGGCGGGGGCGCCGCCGTCCGCGCGATACGCTCAAGCGCCGCCTCCAGCCGCTCGGCTGCCGCCTCGGCCTCGTCGGTCGTGCTTGCCATCGCCTCCTCCGCCGCGCGACTCCGTGCGCGGCTTTGCCGATTGCACTGAAAGCGGGCGGGGGCTTGAACGTCAAGTCATGGAGGTGCCGCCGGCGATCGTCATCCACGGGATCGAGGACGCGAGGGCCGCGCTGACGCCCGGTTTGCCGGTCACTCTGCTGTCCGCCCCCGATGCCGCGCTCTACGCCGGATGCGGGTTCTGGCGGGCACTGTTGCGTCAGGCGCGGGCCGAGTTTCCCAGCGTGCCCAGCGCCGACATCCTCGATTGCGCGGACGCCTCCGGCTATGCGCTCGCCGCCCTTCGGTTGGGACAGCAAATCCTCGTGCTTCGGGCGGACGCGCCGGGACGCACGGCGGTGGCGGCGATCGCCGAGGCGGCGGGCGCGGTCCTGCTCGATGCCCGCCCCCCGGCGCTCGACCTTGCTGGGCCGGGGGCGGCGCGCGGCCTCGTGGCATGGCTGCGTGGATGACAGCGCGGCGGCGCTGGGCTAGTCAGGATCGTATCGGGCGGAGGGAGCGGCCATGCGGATCACCGAGCGTGTGAAGACGATTCTGGGCTGGTACGAAGGCGACCCGCCCGGCGTGAAGGCGAACCTCGCCCGCATCCTGATGACCGGCAAGCTCGCGGGCACCGGACACGTGGTGATCCTTCCGGTCGACCAGGGCTTCGAGCATGGTCCGGGGCGCAGCTTCGCGCCCAATCCCGCCGCCTATGACCCGCATTATCATTATCAGCTGGCGCTGGATGCCGGTTTGTCGGCCTATGCCGCCCCGCTCGGGATGATCGCCGCCGGCGCCGACACCTTCGCCGGCGCCATCCCGACGATCCTGAAGCTCAACAGCTCCAACAGCTTGGCGACCAGCAAGGATCAGGCGGTGACCGGCAGCGTGCAGGACGCGCTGAACCTGGGCTGCGCGGCGATCGGCTTCACCATCTATCCGGGCAGTGAATACGCCTTCGACCAGATGGAGGAGCTGCGCGCGCTCGCCGAGGAGGCCAAGGCGAGCGGCCTCGCCGTCGTCGTCTGGAGCTACCCGCGCGGGCCGAACCTCAACAAGGAGGCCGAGACGGCGATCGATATCTGCGCCTATGCCGCGCACATGGCGGCGCTGATGGGCGCGACGATTATCAAGGTGAAGCCGCCGACCGCGCATATCGGGCTGGAAGCGGCACGCAAAGCTTACGAGGGCATCGACACGTCCACCTTGGCCAAGCGCGTGGCCCACATCATGCAGTCCGCGTTCGCGGGCAAGCGGATGGTCCTGTTCTCCGGCGGCGAGGCGAAAGGGCTGGACGCGCTCTATGAGGAAATCCGCGGCATCCACGACGGCGGCGCCAGCGGCAGCATCATCGGGCGCAACACCTTCCAGCGCCCGAAGCCGGAGGCGTTGGAGATGCTGAGCAAGATCATCGGCATCTACCAGGGCA
>JBDTFI010000341.1:0-4942 GCA_039938035.1 Acetobacteraceae bacterium
CGTGGCGCACAGCCAGCAGAGCTATCCGGTCGGGCATCTGAGCACGATGTATGTGCTGGGATTGCAGCCGGGCGACATGCACCTGAACGTGTCCTCGCCGGGCTGGGCCAAGCACGCCTATTCCTGCGTCTTCGCGCCGTGGAACGCCGGGGCATCGGTGTTCATCGCCAACCAGCCGCGCTTTCACGCGCGCGGAATGCTCGATGCGATCGCGGCGAACGACGTCACGACGATCTGCGCGCCGCCGACCGTCTGGCGCATGTTCGTGCAGGAGGAGTTGGCGTCCGTGAAGACGGCGCTGCGCGAGGTGTGCTCGGCCGGGGAGCCGCTGAACCCCGAGGTGATCGAGCAGGTGCGTGCCGCGTGGGGCGTGACGGTGCGCGACTTCTACGGCCAGACCGAGACGACGACGCAGGTCGGCAACCCGCCGGGGCTGCCGCTCAAGCCTGGCTCGATGGGCAAGCCGATGCCGGGATTTCGCATCCGGCTGCTGGACGCCGACGGGCACGACGCGGCTGACGGGGAGGTGTGCATCGCGCTCGATCCGCCGCCGACCGGACTAATGCTCGGCTATCAGGCCGATGACGGGACGACCCCACCGATGGCCGGGGACGTCTACCGGACGGGTGATGTCGCCTCCCGCGACACCAACGGCTACTATACCTATGTCGGCCGCGCCGATGACGTGTTCAAGGCGGCGGATTACCGGATCAGTCCGTTTGAACTGGAGAGCATCCTGATCGAGCACGCTTCGGTCGCCGAGGCGGCGGTCGTGCCGGCGCCGGACAAGATGCGGACCTCGGTGCCGAAGGCGTACGTGACGCTGGCGCTGGGCTGGGCGGCCGACCGGGAGACGGCGCTCGCGATCTTCCGCCACGTCCGGGCGGGAACGGCCCCCTACAAGCGGGTGCGCCGGATCGAGTTCGCGGAGCTGCCGAAAACGATCTCCGGCAAGATCAGGCGGGTGGAGCTTCGCGGGACCGAGATGCAGCGGGCGCGGAGTGGGGAGCGTGGCGAGGAGTTCCGGGAGGAGGATTTTCCGGAACTACGGGAGGAGCGGCGGTGATCCCACTTTGCCCAGCCCGCCGAAAAGAGGGCTTTTCCCGCGCGTGGGTTCGTGACATGGATGTGTCTGGCGCAGGCCACTTGGCGGGAAAGCGCGTGCCTCTTGGCACGCTTCTTGCTGCAATGAGACAGAAACATTAACCGGGGATTCAGGAATGATCACACGTCGGGCAGCCGCTCAGCTTATCGCCGCCGTCGCTGCAACAAGCGCGCTGGGAGGCGCCGGCGGCGCCTTCGCCGCGGACTCCAAGGTGTTGAAGATCGGCGTCAATCTGTCGTTGACGGGGGCAGACGCGCACAGCGCCAAGCTGATGCTGGACGGCGCACAGATGGCGTTCGACCAAGCCAACAAGGAGAACGAGGTTCCCGGTTACACCTTCGACGTGGTGTCCTACGATGACGCGACCGCGACGGCCGGCCAGTACGATCCGGTGCAGGCGGCGACCAACGCCCGCAAGATGACCTCCGATCCGCAAGTGATCGCCGCGATCGGTCCTCAGATGTCGGGCTCGGGCAAGGCGATGGCGCCGATCCTCAGTCAGGGCGATCTGGCGATCATCACGCCGTCGTCGACCAACCCCGACATCACCAGTCCGAAGTTCGCCGCGCAGTACCGTCCCGGCGGCAAGGCCATCTACTTCCGCACGGTGACGACTGACGCCTTCCAGGGTCCGAACATGGCCAACTACATGGCCAAAGATTTGCATGTGAAGACGATCTACATCCTCGACGACAGCGGCGCCTACGGCGTCGGGATGGCAGATGCGTTCCAGGCCCAGGCCGAGAAGGACGGCATGAAGGTGCTGGGCCGTGATCGGCTCGACCCCAAGGCGTCCGACTACACCGCCGTCTTGACCAAGATCAAGCAACTGAACCCGGAGGCGATCTACTACGGCGGCGTCCTCCAGGCCGGCGTGAAGCTCGCCAAGCAGGCCTATGACATCATCCCGAACGCCATAAAGGCGGGCGGCGATGGGATGATGGGCCCGGAGTTGCTGACCGGTGCGGGGTTCCCGGCGGCCGAGGGGTGGTACGCGACCAACGCTTCGCCGCACATGACCGAGGACACCAAAGCGGCGGAGTTCGTCGCCGCCTTCAAGGCGAAGTACGGCGAAGCGCCGGACGACTACACGATCACCGCCTACGATGCCGGTCTCGTCATCATCGATGCGGTGAAGCGCCTGGTGGCCGAGAAGAAGCCGGTCGATCACAGCACCGTCCGCGACGCCATCCAGACCGCGAGCGTACCGACCATCCAGGGCGTGGTGTCGTTCGATGCGAACGGCGACGTGAAGGACCGCACCGTGAGCGTGTTCCAGGTCAAGAAGGATACGTCGAAGCCGCTCGACGACATCTCGGCGCAGTACCACTACATCGGCGTGGCGCCGCAGGCCTGACCGCCGAGGCGATCAGGGCCGTCTTCGATGCGCGATAACGGGACCTCCAGCGCCGGGAGCGATGCATTTCCTCCTGGCGTCCGGGCGTCCCGCCACGCGCGAATATTGAGGCGTGACGACCACGGGGCCCGGGCATGATCACACGTTGGGCATCCGCCCAGATCCTCGCCACCGTGGCCCTGACGATCGCGGTGGCAGGCGTTGCCCGGCCCGCTTCCCCTGGCGAAGTGTTGAAAGTCGGGGTCAACCTCTCGCTTACCCGGGCGGACGCGCGCAATGCCAAGCTGATGCTGCAAGGCGCACAACTCGCCCTCGCGCCGCAGGCCTGAACCAGGGGCGCTAGAATGACCGTCTATGATCTTTGGCTGCAACAGGCGATCAACGGCCTCAGCCTGGGGGCGATGTACGCGCTCCTGGCGCTCGGGTTCACGCTCGTCTACGGCATCCTGGAGCTGATCAACTTCGCCCACTTCAACATCTTCATGATTGGCTCGTTCGTCGCCATGTGGGTGTTGCAATCCTTCGGGCTATCCGGCCAGAGCGTGGTGCTGACCGGACTTCCGTTGGTCGGCGTGCTGTTCACCGCGCTCGTCGTCACCATGGTGTTCTCGGGCGCGCTCGGGGCGGCGATCGAGCGATACTCGTTGCGCCCGCTGCGCGGCATCCAGGGGCCGGCGGCGATGATAACTACGATCGGTATCTCCTACATCCTGTTCAACATCGTCGTGCTTGGCATCGGCGCGGATTCGAAGAACTTTCCCAACCCGCTGCCGCCGATGAAGTGGCATCTCGGCGGCGCGGACGGCGCCGTGCTGGAACTTCGTCAGGTGCTGATCTGGGTGGTGTCGATCATCCTCATGGGCGGCCTCTGGATGTTCGTGCAGCGGACGCGGCTCGGCAAGGCGATGCGCGCGACGGCGCAGGATCCGGAGGCGGCGCGGATGATGGGGGTGGAGGTGGACAAGGTGATCCTCACCGCGTTCTTCCTCGGCTCCGCGCTCGCCGGCGCGGGCGGGATGATCTTCGGCCTCTACTACAACTTCACCAGCTTCATCATCGGGTTCACCGCTGGGCTGCGCGCCTTTACCGCGGCCGTCCTGGGCGGGATCGGCAACGTGCCCGGCGCGATGGTAGGCGGCGTGCTGATCGGCCTGATCGAGGCGTTCGGCGGCCAGTTGATCGGTGCCTCCTGGGCGGACGTGATCATCTTCTCGATCCTGGTGCTGGTGCTCGTCTTCAAGCCGTCCGGCCTGCTCGGCCGCCTCGCCCCGACCAAGTCCTGAGGACGCCACGATGAGCGAACTCGTCGCCCGAACGCCCGTCGCTAGACTGTGGCGGGCGTTTCCGGAAACCTGGCGCCAGCCGGTCGGGATCGCGCTGCTCCTGCTCGCCGCGCTACTTTTCCCAGTGTACCACAGCAATGATGCCGACGTCGACGCACTCGCCAACGCCTTCGCCTTCGCGACCCTGGCACTTGGGCTGAACATCGTCGTCGGCTTCGCTGGCCTGCTCGACCTCGGCTACGCCGCGTTCTTCGCGATCGGCGCCTATACGTACGGCGTGCTCAGCTCCTTCCAGCTGCAGCCGATATGGACCGATGGCTGGCAAATCGCCCAGTCGCTCGGGTTCGTCGCCAAGATGGCAGGCGATAACGGCACCAGCGTCGTGCATTTCACGCTGTCATTCTGGTTGGCGCTCCCGCTGGCGGCGCTGGTCGCCGCGTTCTTCGGCGTCCTGTTCGGCTTCCCGACCTTGCGTTTGCGCGGAGACTACCTGGCCATCGTGACACTCGGCTTCGGCGAGATCGTGCCGATCATCTTCCGCAACTGGGACAGCCTGACCAACGGCGCCGCCGGGCTGAACGGCATCGCCGCGCCGCACTTCTTCGGGCACAGCTTTGGGGTGAGCGCGACGCCCTACTACTACGTCGCGGTCGCTTTGGTGGCGTTGTTGTTGTTCGTGAGCGCGCGGCTGCGCGATTCGCGGATCGGGCGTGCCTGGATGGCGATCCGCGAGGATGAGATCGCCGCCGGCGCGATGGGCGTGAACCGCACCCACTACAAGCTGCTGGCCTTCGCCATCGGCGCCGCCTTCGCCGGCATGACCGGGGTGTTCTACGTCGCCAAGCTGCAGACCGCGACGCCGGATATGTTCGGCTTCCCGGTCTCGGTGATGATCCTGGTGATGGTCGTGTTCGGCGGCCTCGGCAGCATCTGGGGCGTGGTCGTCGGCGCGATGTTCCTGCAACTGCTGCAATCCTGGTGGCTCCAGGACTTGACGGGCTGGCTGAACTCAGCCGGGCGCCTGGTCGGCAGCAACTGGCTAGCCCACATCGACCTCGTGCCGTCCATCGAGCTGATCTTCGGCATCATCCTGGTAGTGATGATGCTGTATCGCCGCCAGGGCCTGATCCCGGCGTACAGCGCGCCCTCGGCGCTGACGTTCGAGCAGCAGAACGCCAACGTGCGCCTGGGCGAGCC
>JBDTFI010000342.1:0-4199 GCA_039938035.1 Acetobacteraceae bacterium
TGGGAGGTTGCGTAGATCGCCGTCGCCCCGTTGCCATCATTACGACTGTAGAAGGTGGCCAAGTTGTAGCCCTCGGTCGTCGCCGCCGTCGCTGAGAACTCAGCGGTCGGATTGCCGGAGATGTTCGCGACCGTGAGCGTGGTCGAGGCCGCAAACGAATAGGCGTTCACGGCCGAACCGCCGTTCGCGCCGAACACCGCGAAATCCGCCGCGTCGCCCTCTCCGACGGTGAGCGCCATCAGGGCAGGGGCCTGTCCGCGCTCGTGAGTTACCTCGAACAACCCGCCTCGCCCGGACTGACTCGCGCCATGCACGCCCACGCCGCCGGCGCTTCTGCCATCGACGCCGGTGCCCGCCGCATTCTGCCCGAACACGGCTACGCCACTCTGGCTGTCGGCGTAGAGGCCATAGCCGCCGCCCGTATTGTGGGCCCAGATGGCATACCCGTCGGGGCTCGCGCTGAATCCGGTCACGCCGTAGCCCTGGCCCCTGGCGGCGGTATTGTTGCCCCAGACACCCGAGTATCCGGCGATGTCGGATTGCCCATAGACGCCATTGTTGCTGCCGTTGGCGCGGCCGACCACACCGCTGCGTCCGGACGGCGCGCTCGTGGTGCCGACGATCGCATCGGCGCCCGCGGTCGCGACGATCGCCGAGCCGGTCCCGTTGTTCTCGGCCGACAGTGCCGTCTCGGTCGTGCTGGATGTCGCCCGGACTCCCGCCTGTGCTGTATTGGTCGTGTCACCCTCGACGCCTGGAGCTGCCGCGGTTGCCTTTCCGATCACCGTCGCCATGATGATGCCCTCCGTCGGTTTGCTATGAACCGCACGATGCGGCGGCGGCGAGCATACTCTTGATCCAATCGGATCCGGCGATCCTCGGCGGGGCTAGGCGGCTATCGCGAGAAGGAGAATGGCGACGCTCCGGCTGGAACATGCCTTGCTGCCCGGAGGCTGGGCCGACGCGGTGCGCGTCGAAATCGACGATGGGATGATCGTCGACGTCATCGCGGACGCACCGCGGAGCGGGGCCGAGTTCTTGGCCGGCATCGCGGTCCCGGGCGTTCCGAATGGCCATTCCCATGCCTTCCAGCGCGGCATGGCGGGCCTGACGGAGACGAGGGGGCCGGGCGCAGACAGTTTCTGGATCTGGCGGGAGGTGATGTACCGCTTCCTCGCCGTCGTCGATCCGCCGTCGGTGGAGGCGATCAGCGCCTACGCCTACATGGGCTTCGGCAACTGGAGACCACGCAGCGTCTTGCGAATTCACCCCTCGTTCGGAATGTCGGCGCACACTTCGTTCCCTCTCCACCCGCGCTTGCGGGGGGAGAGGGTTAGCGTGAGGGGGGGTGGCGCAACTGCTGCGAGGTTGGCGTGGCCCTCACCCGCCGCGCAGCGCGCGGCGACCCCCGGATCACAGTCCGGGGGAAGAGGTGACTCTCGAAATTCGATTTTGCGCAGGAGACAGGATGCCGCCCGATCTTGCCGCCCCGCTCGCCGCCGTCGCGGCGCTCGCCGCGATCCTCGCGCTGCTGGTCCTGCTGCGCGCAGGGCGTGATACCCAGCGCCTGCGCATCCTGGCCGAGCAGAACCTCGCCGGCATGCAGTCGCTGCGCGGCGCGCTCGACATGGGGACCGAGCAGATCCGCACCGTACTCGCGCGCGAGCAGGGGGAGCTGCGCCTGGCCTTGGCCGAGGCGCAACGGCGTGGCGCCGACGACATGAGCCGGCAGCTGCGCGAGATGCGGGAAGGCAACGAGGCCAAGCTTGCCGAGATCCAACGCACGGTGAACGAGCAGCTGCACGCCGCTGTCGAGAAACAGATGACCGACAGCTTCGCCCGCGTCATCGACCAGTTCACGGCGGTGCAGAAGGCGATGGGCGACGTCGCCGCTGTCACCGCCCAGATCGGCGACATCAAGCGGCTGTTCTCCAATGTCAAGACACGCGGCGGCTGGGGCGAGACGCAGGTGCGCGCGCTCCTCGACGATATCCTGCCGCCCGGCAGCTATGAGGTGAACTGCCGCGTCCGCCCGGAGAGCGACGAAGCGGTGGAATTCGCCGTGCGGATGCCCGGGCGCGCTGGGGTCGCGCCGTTGCTGCCGATCGATGCCAAGTTCCCGGTCGAGGACTACGAGCGGATGCTCAATGCCGCCGAGGTCGGCGACGTCGAGGCCGAACGCCTCGCCCGCAAGGGGCTGGAGCGGACGATGCGCGAGCAGGCGCGCCGGATCGCGACGAAATACATCGCTCCGCCGGCGACGGTCGAGTTCGCGGTGCTATACTTGCCTACGGACTCGCTGTTCGCCGAGGTCGCCCGCATCCCCGGGCTGATCGACGAGATCGGCCGGTCGTGCCGGGTGATGGTGCTTGGGCCGAGCCTGCTGCCGGCGCTGCTGCGGACCATCCATCTGGGCATCGTCGGCCTCGCGCTGGAGCAGAAGGCCGATCAGGTGCGCGAGCTGCTCGGCGCGACACGGCGGGAGATGCTCACGATGGACGAGGTGCTCGCGAAGCTCCTCAAGAACGCCGGCGCGATGGCCAACACGATCGAGGCGGCGCGCCGGCGCACCCGCGCGGTTCAGCGCGTGCTACGCGGGGTGGAGACGATGGACGCGGCGCGGGCGGAGGAAGTGCTGGAGATCGCGGGGGAGGAGGAGATTGGGGAAACCTGATCCCGTTCGCTATTCCGCGGCCACGACAAGGCGCGCGCGCGTCACCCAGTGCCAGGTGACCAGCGCCAACGCCGCGATGACCGCCGGCATGACCGCGAGGTTCAGCACCCCCCAGCCGCCCGTCGTCTCGATCGCGCCCGAGGCGAAGGCGGTGACGGCGGTGGTGCCGAAGACCAGGAAATCGTTGGTGGCCTGCACACGGACCCGCTCCTCGAGCGCATAGGCGGAGGTCAGCAGGGTGGTGCCGCCGACGAACATGAAGTTCCAGCCGATCCCGAGCAGCACCAGCGCCACGGTGAAAGTAGCGAACAACGGCGCGAAGCTGAGATTGACGGCGACGCAGAGCGAGGTCAGCACCCCGCCCGCCCCGATCACCCGATGCACCCCGAATCGCTGGATGAGCCGCCCGGTCAGGAAACCGGGCAGGAACATCGCCAGCGAGTGGGCGCGGATCACCTGGGCCGCGGCGTTCACCCCGAAGCCGCACATCGCCATCTGCAACGGCGTCGAGGTCATCACCAGGTTCATGGCGCCATACCCGACCATCGCGGCGACGGCGGCCGTGATGAAGGTGGGGCGGGCCAGGATCGCCGCCAGCGGCACCGGGAAGGCCTGGCGCGGCTCCGCCTTGGGCAGCGCGATGAAGCTGAGCAGGCAAGCGGCGGCGAGCGGCAAAGCGAGCTGGACCAGATAAGTCGCCAGGAACTGATGCGCCGGCAGCGTCATGTTGGTGCGGATGACGATCTCCGGCCCGATCACCGCGGCGACCACCCCGCCGGTCATCACCAGCGCGATGGCGCGTGGGCGGGCTTCGGGGGCGGCGACCTCGGCGGCGGCGAAGCGCAGATGCTGGGCGATACCGTAGCCCATCCCCGCTGGGATGGCGCCGAGGCAGTAGAGCAGGAAGCTTTGTCGCCAGACGCCGAGCGCGAAGGTCAGGCTGCCGCACAGCGCGAGCACAATGCCGAGCCAGAACCCGGGGCGGCGGCCCAGACGAGAGAACACGATGCCGGCGGGAATGGAGCCGACCATCACCGCGGTCATCTGGATCGCCACCGGCAGCGTGGAGAGCGCCTTGTCGGCGCTGAGGGCGTTGCCGATCAGCGAGGCCATCACGACCTGGCCCGACATCACGGCGTTCATCATCGCCTGACAGCAGAACAGCAGCCAGACGTTGCGGTTCATCTCAGAAGTGACTCCACCCGCCTGCCCCGAGCGCGAGGGGCGCGCCGTCCGGCCCGCGCACGATGACGCCAGGAGACCCCGCGCGGAAGCGCCCGATCCGCGTGACAGCCACGCCGGCGGCGGCGCAGGCGGCGAGGAGCGTCGTGTCGCGGGCAGGCGGCACCGCCAGCAGCAGCTCATAGTCGTCCCCGCCTGTCAGGCAGGTCGGGAGCCACTCCGGCCCGGCGTGACGCGCCGCGTCCGACAGCGGCACGCGCGCGGTGTCGATCTCGGCGGCGAGACTGCTGGCGCGGCAGAGATGGCCGAGATCCTGGACCAGCCCGTCGGAGACATCCATCGA
>JBDTFI010000343.1:0-3129 GCA_039938035.1 Acetobacteraceae bacterium
GACGACGACCTCGCCCGGCCGCATGGCCGCGATGGCTTGCGGGTTGCCGCAACCGAGGCCGAGATTGGCGCCCTCCGGCACGGCGGCGAGTTCTTCCGCCGAATAGCCCATCCGCGATGACTTGCCATCCGCGAGCGGCGCGGTCGACGCACCACAGCAGGATGCAGCCGCCGGCGCGCAACAATCGGCGACCGTGCCGGCGGCGATGCCGCCGTAGCGCGCGCGGACCATGTCCTTGATGTCGTTGGTTTCCATGACTCTGTCCCTTCAGGTGCTATGACATGGCTGTTTCTTGGGAGCGGAGCGGCGCGTCGACATTCGTCGCGTGACCGCAGCAGTTTTCGGTGAGATAGAAGATGAGACCGTTCATCGCGGCGAAATCGGCGGCATAGATCAGCTGGCGTCCCCGCCGGCGCTGGGTGAGAAGCCCGGCCCGGTGAAGGTGCTGCACGTGGAAGGTCAGCGACGACGGCACGATATCGAGGCGCTCGGCGATGACGCCGGCGGAAAGACCATCCGGCCCACGCTCGACCAGCATCCGAAACAGCGCGAGGCGCGTGTCGTGCGCGAGCGCCGCGAGGGCTTGGACGGCTTGTGCGTTCTTCATCGGCCTATCAATGCTTCGACAATCGTCGGATTATCGGAGATAGCGCGGCATGTCAATGAGGGGTGCTTCGCAGCGGCGCTATCGCGATAAATCCCAGCACCCCCATCACCAACGCGAATGCAATGCCCCATTGGTAGCTGCCGGTCTGGTCGATGATGACGCTCGCCATCAACGGACCGAACAAGGCTGAAATACAGGATGCGGTGAAGAAGGCGCCCAGCACCGCACCGAGGTTGCCGAGACCGAAGAACTCGATCAATACCACGGGCGTCAGTGCGATCCGCACCCCGTAGCCGAACCCGAGCACCGCGGCGAACGCCACCAGCCAGCCATACCCGGTGAACGGCAGCCACAGCACGTAACTTACCGCCATGACCAGCACCGAGAGTTTGTATAGCAGGACCGAGCCGGTCTTTCGGTGGATGAAGCCGATTCCGCCTCGCCCCAGGACGCTCATGCCGCCGATGATGGAGATCAGCGCCGAGGCGGCCACCGGGCCGACGCCGATCGAATGAGCGAACGGGGTCAGGAAGAGCAGCGACACCGAGAGGCCCGTCGTCGCCAGCACCCAGGAGGCGTACAGCAGCACGAACGGGCGCGACCGCACCACGCGGCGCAGCTGCGTCCTCCGGCTCGTCGCCGTGGCGAGCGGCGGGCGGCGGGCAAGCCCGGCGCAGAGCAAAAGCAGCACGAACGAACCCGCGCCGAACAGCGCATAAGTCGTTCGCCAGCCATACGCCTGGATCAGCACCGCGGCCACGGGCGGTATCAGCAATGTCCCGCACCCAGTACCGGTCGCCGCCAGACCCAGGGCCGTTGTCCGATGGCGGGTGAACCAGCCTCCGACAAGCGCCAGTGTCGGGACGTAGGCGCAGGAAGCCCCGATGCCGACGCCCGCGCCGTAAGTCAGGTAGCCGCTCCACATCCGCGGCACCGCGGCCGTAAGCGCCAGCCCGGCTCCCATGATGACCGCGCCAGCCAGGACGACGCGCCGCGGACCAAATCGGTCGCTCAGCCGGCCGGTGACCGAGCCAAAGAAGTAGAACAGCGCGCCGGTGATCGCGAAAAAGACAGAAGTCGCGGTGCGGCTGGCGTGGAACTCCGCCTGCATCGGAGTGAAGAACACACCGAAGCTGTACATCACGCCGAACACCACGAAACCGGCAATGAAGGCGGACAGGGCGGTGAGCCAGCCCGCAAGTGAGTCCGGCGCATCAGCAGTGGCGTGGTTTTGCATCATCCGAAGGTCCGTTCCGTGTTCCTCAAGCGTCGCCGCCGTGTCGGCCGTATCGCCGATCGGCGGCCAGTCCCGTATGCGGGATTGCCTTCCTCGTGCCGCTGGAAACCGAGTTTCACGCGAGCCGGGCGGCCACCTCGGCGTTTTTCTCGATCACCGGCTTTCTCTTCTACATGATCGGCCCGATCACCGGCCATCTGAGCGACCGTCTCGGTCCCAGGGTCATGGTCGGCCTCGGCGCCGCGATCATGGGCGGCAGCCTCGTACTGACAGCGTTCATCGGCCAACTCTGGGTCGGCTATCTCACCTATGGCATCGGTCTCGGCGTCGGTGCCGCGTGCGCCTAGGTACCGACGCTCGCGATCGTCGGCGGCTGGTGCGTCAGGCGGCGCGCCGCCGCGCTCGGGGTCGCCGCCGCCGGCACCGGTTGCGGAATGTTGATCGTACCCGCGGTGACGGCCGCGTTGATCGCACGCGGCGGCTGGCGCACCACGGATATCGTCATCGGCGTGGGCTGCGCCGTGCTGCTGGCGGCCTGCGCCGCGGCGGTGAGACCGCCGCCCCCGCTCGTGAGCAGCGCCGAGGATCAGTCGCTCGGCGGCGTCATCTTCTCGTTCGCGTTCGTCGTCATGTATGTCTCCTGAATACTCGCGACGACCGCCTTGTTCGTACCGTTGGTGTATCTGCCGGCGTTCGCGCTCAAGGGCGGCGCCGGTCATGTGGCGGCTTCAGCGTTGCTGTCGCTGATCGGGGGCATGAGCATCCTCGGCCGTCTCGGCTGCGGCGGCCTCGGCGAGCGCATCGGCATAACCCGATTGTTCAAGGGCTCGGTCCTGTTGATGGGCGCCAGCTACGCGTTGTGGCTCATCCTGCCGGCTTACGGCTGGCTGGTCGTCTTCGCGGCCGTTCTCGGCCTCGGCTACGGGATCCGGATCGCACTGGCTCCTGCCGTGCTGATCGAGTTGTTCGGCCTGCGGAACCTTGGCGCGACCCTCGGCATCTTCTTCACCGCGTCCGGTATCTCGGCGGTTCTCGGTCCGATGATCGCCGGATGGATCTTGGATCGGTCGGGCGGATATTGGTGGGGGATCGTGTTCGCGCTGGGGGCGGGAATGCTCGGGTTCCTGGCCATCATCCCGTTGCGGATAGCCGCGCCGGAGGGCCGGGTGTCCGCACGCGACACCGGATAGCGGGCTTTATGGAAAGTCGGTGATGCGTTCCCACTCTGGGAAATTGCCCGGTTCCGCTCCCTCGATACGAAATTGCTTGATGGGGTAGGGAGCCA
>JBDTFI010000344.1:0-5907 GCA_039938035.1 Acetobacteraceae bacterium
CTACACGCGAACGAACGGGTGGTGGCGGGAGCTACATAAGGCCGGGAGAGTGCATGTTGTGATCTGGCGCTTTACCGGCGTCTGGCCAGGGACGCGGCAAGAAGGTCCAGGGCGCTTCGGAACGAACCGATGATGGCCCCGACTTCGGCGCTGATCAAAGCTGGAAACGGCCTTTTTGTGCGCGCTACTACCGCCTTCTTCCCGGACTGCGGATTGAGGCCTACGATGACCGTCTCAACGCTCTCGTTTTCCCAGGTTCGGATGCGCCGGGAGAAGATTCGAAACTGGGCTTCACCTGAATCGATGGCGGCCTGGGCGTCCAGAAGGTCATCGCGCATGGATCGTCCATTCTACAGGCCGCCCTCTTCTGCCGATGCCGACAGGGCTGGAATACTTGCCATCACGCCTCGCTCAGCAGCTCATCGAGCGTCACCGGACACGCGGACGGCACCGGCAGTGGCGCCTGGCCGTCGATCGATTTCGGCAGGCGCCGCAGCGCCTGGGCATAGAGCGTCGGTAGGTCGATCCTCTGACGCATGGATGGGGCGAAGGCTTCGGCCGCTTCCTGACGGAACCCGATCGCCTCGGCGCGCCAGTGCGGCGCCTCGCGCGAGAGTGGCCATGCCTCGGCTTTCAGGTCATGCAACAGCGCCAGGACGATGTGCGAGCGCACAGCGCTCAGTTGGCTGCGTCCCACGCTTTCGACCTCCTCGATGATGTTGGGCCAGTCGAGATCAGGATCGTTAACCCGCTCGCCGGCGGCGACGCGACGCAGGAACGCGGCCTGGCGCTCCGACCAGTCGAGGGTGTCGATGTCGTAGAGGTCGTGTCTCATGCTGTCTCCCGCTCCAGCCATTCGCGCATGACGATGGCGAGCATCGCCGCCCGGCTCCGCTCTTGACGTGCCGCCGCTGCGTCGAATCGCTCGATCAGATCCGGCGGCAGGGTCAGCGTAATCGGGGCCTTCCGTCCTCGCAGCGGCCGAGCCCGCGCGGCATCAGGCGCTGCCTCGGTGAATGCATCAACTTTGCTGCGTATAGCAGGCTTAGTTATTGCCATATGCTTGCTCCTTGCCGGCAAAAACTCCCGCACAGAGGGCCCCGATCTCGTCGCACGCCTTCGGGTCGCGGGGGGTGAATTCATCGACTGAGAGGCCATTGGCCATCGCGTTGGCGACCGCCTTCCGCCGCCGCACGATGCCGTCGAGCGGCAGTAGCGCTGGGAAATCGAGCACGGCCTTGGCGGCATCGGTGTTGTCGGGATCGGCGAGGTTCAGGACCGCGAAGGCCCGCAGCGCCGGCCGGTTGTCCTCCGCCCTCGCCTCCTGCGCCCGCTCCACCAGCTCGACGATGTCAGCGAGCGCCCCCACGTTGATCGCGCGCGGCTGCACTGGCACCAGGAGCACGTCGGAGCGGCCGAGCGCGACCCGCAGCGCCTCGCTGTCGCCGATGATGGTGTCATCGTGCTTGGCCGCGAGCGCGCCAACCTGGGCACGTAGCACCTTGCCTTCGGCGTATTGGACGCAAGAAAGGGCGGGAGCGCGGCCGGCTTCGGCCCGGATCGAAACCGCAGTCTGCGCCGAACCTTGGCGATCGGCGTCGATAAGCAGCACATCGCGGCCCGCAAGCCGACGCGACAGCGCCAATTGCATGGCCAGCGTGGTCTTGCCGACCCCGCCTTTCGTGTTGCCAACGGTGACAATCATCTGACCGCAAACTTACAAGCCACTTCCTTTAAGGATGCCGTAGCTTTGCAAGCAAGTCAATTGCCATATGGGAGCGCGAGCCCGGCTTGGCGCACCGCTAAGCCCGGCCGGGAGACTTTTAGCCTGCTATATCGTGATTGCAGGCCGACGCTCAGTGAAGGTTTGGCGGGCTGCCAAGTCCAGCATAGCGAAAATCTCTACCAATTCTTGGCACTTACGAGGATGGCGTTGAAATAGTCGTGCTGGACGGCGCAGCGCCGTCCACCGTAGCGTGACAGCGCGCCGGCATGTGGCCGTCGATTCGTCTGGAGTTGGACTACTGCGGACCTTGCAGCGTCGGCTCAAGGAGTGGCGTCGGGACAAGGCGCATGAGCTCGTGTTCGGGGCCACGCCGGCCGGGGTTGGGCCCGTGCCGGCTCCATTGAACAGCGTTGCGTGACGGAGAAAGAGCGCGCGTCGACAGCGAGCGTCAGAGCGTGCTCGCGCCGGAGGCCACGATGATGCTACGGGAGCATTCTGGTGAGGCAATCGGGCCGCGGCTCGGGAGCATTCTTGGATGAGGCAATACGTCTATCGCGGTAGGGACGCCCGTTACCAGGCGCCCCCCGCACAGATCCACGCGAGCGGCTTTCCCGCACGTGGCTCCTACCTCGGGTGTTTGACGGCGAAGCGGACACTTGGCCATGGATGAAGGATGCTGGGCTTAGGGAGATACGCGTCGGCTATCTCCGCGATCCGTGCCCATGTGGCACCGTCCTTCTGGCTCCGTCGCCGCAGCGATCGTCGCCAGAGGTCCACCACTTGGTATCTGAGCGCGGTGAGCGCCCTGATATTCGTGGGGACCGCGAAGTAGGCGTAGTGCCCGCCCACGACCTGCCCCAGCCATTTCCCCTGTTCGGAGATCGGCCAATGCAGTCGCCGTCGCAGCGTGACCTTGATGTCCTGGAGCTTCGCTCGCATTCGGTCACCCCGAGTTTTCCGTTGAAGTTGGAAATATCCTCGACGCGATTTTCCGCAGATGAGCGTGAACCCTAGAAAGTCGAAGGTCTCCGGCTTTCCAAGCCCGCGTTGCGTGCGTCTTGCCGCCGCGTGGCGACCAAACTCAATCAGGCGGGTCTTGGCTGGATGGAGCGACAGCTCGAACTCCTCAAGCCTCGCGCGCATCGTATCGAGGAAACGATGGGCATCGTCCTCGCGCTCGAAACCGACCACCACGTCATCGGCATAGCGCGCGATCACCATGTCGCCGGTGGCATCGCGCTGTCGCCAGCGTTTTGCCCACAGGTCGAGCACGTAGTGCAGGTAGATATTGCCGAGGAGCGGTGAGATCACCGAACCCTGACCGGTTCCCCTGTCATCTATGCTTACGACCCCGTCTTCGAGAATACCCGCCTTCAGCCATTTCTGGATCAGGCGGATGATGCGCTTGTCGCCGATCCTGTGCTCCAGGAAGCGGACCAGCCATTTTTGGCTGACGGCCCCAAAGAAGTTTTGGATGTCGGCGTCAATAATCCAGTTCACCTCCCGCTTGTCGATCGCCACGCATAGTGCGTCCAACGCATCGTGCGGCCCCCGTCCGGGCCGAAACCCGTAGGAGAAGCCGCAGAAGTCGCCTTCATAGACTGCGTTGAGCACCATGACGGTCGCCCCTTGGACAATTTTGTCTTCCAGGGCAGCAATCGCCAACGGCCGTTGTCTTCCATCTGCCTTCGGTATGTACGTCCGGCGGGACGGTTGTGGACGGTACGCTCCCCGATGGACCCGGTCGTGCAGATCGGTGAGCCGGGGCTCAAGCTCTGCCTCGTAGTCCTGCCACTTCATGCCATCCACGCCGGGAGCGGCCTTGCGCCTGAGCGCGTAGAACGCCGTCCGAAGTGCATCGACACTGATATGGTGGAAGAGCGCGGTGAACCGGTCCTTCTTCCTCAGCCTTGCGGCTTTCCGTACGCGATCCAGCGACTGGGACATGCGATCCCGGCCCTGTGTCCGGTGCATGCGTTGCTGTTCCGCGTTCCCCTCGGTCCCCGGCCTTGGCTCCACCGACTCCGCCACCGGTCGCCCGGCTTTGTTCGTCGGCTTCCCAGCTACTATGCCGGAGTCTGACTTCTCCTGTCCGTTCATCAGCGGCTACGGCTCCTCGCCTTCCCGATGCGGACCGGCATGGCTGACGCCATCCGGCCAGACAGGAGATATCCCAGGTTCCGACGCGTTCCTTCCATGCGTGATGCGGCCCAAGACCCCGGCAGGGCGACGGTGCCTCGCATAGCGGCTCCGCACGTGTTGCCTTCGACGGATGAGAACGTCTCGGCCCCTGCAATCTTATCACTATCGTGGCTCACTCCCGCACCCCACATGATTGCTGTGTACGCTTCGCCGTGGTCGTCACCTCCCACGCCGCAACACTCGCTACCGGGCGGCCGCTACTCCTTACCCGGGCCGGACTTCCACCGGCTGGAACTCGCCAGCTTGACCTGGCGCACCTCACCTTGATTGTCGCGCGGCAAGCACGTGTTCGCCGCCGAGAAGCGGCGCATGGGCCTGGTGGTCCGCACCATCGGACTAGCGCGGGCGACGGCCAAGATTGCGCTGGCCAACCTCGCCTACAACATGCGCCGGGTGGTCTGGATCGGCGGCCGAGCCGCGCCAGCATGAGGCCCGGTGCCGCCAAGGCGACCGCGCCAACGTCGCCGCAGGCCGCGGGAACGCGCTCCCACGGCAGACCGCACGCCCCAGGCCAAAACGCTGGCGACCGCGACTTCCTTCAGGCGGTTATTCGAGGTGTCCGAGTGACCTCCTGGAGGGCGCGGTGGCCGGTCAGCGCGTGGCAGCGGAGAACTGCGCCTACGCGGGCGCCCGAGGGCTCTTCAAGCGCCGGGGTGGAGACTATGTCCCCGGCATCCTTCAGGACTGCGGCGGTGCGGCCTATTCCGCGGCGACGAGATAGACCTTGCCTGCCTCGGCCCGAAGCTTGGCGCGCAGTTCCACGAGCAGTGCGCCCAACATGTTCCGGCCGACACCGTTGACCTCGCCCTATAGACGATTGACCTCGTTGTCCACCGTCGCGCTCTCGACCAGCCTGGCGTTGCCCGTGGAGAGGAGCAACTCGCGCAGATCCTCGTACTGCATGAACTTGGCCCGCAGCACCGTCCTCATCCGGTCGAACTTCGTCGTCGACCAGCCGGGAGCCACGTCCAGTGGTAGAGGCCGTGCGCCGCCATGGCGAGTAGCGCCGGCGACGGCGCCTCCATGAGCCGCTTCCTCACCGCCGGCTTGCGCGCCTTGCCGGCCTGGTAGGCGTGCTCACTCGTCGCGAAGACCTCGCCTTCGAACACGACGTCGCGGTGGTACAGATTGCTGAACGCACCGTAAGGTTTCTCGCTCGCCCGATAGAAGCAGATCCCATCCATCAGGGCTTCCTTGCAAATCCGTTAAATGTTACGCACGGTAACCTGCCCGAAGCCAACGGGCAAGCAGCTGGGCGATCTCCAGACGAAATTGCCGGGGCCCAGGCCCAGAGCGGGCTGTCGCGTGCGGAAATCGGGCGAATCTCGAGCGTTGATCCGAGTCAGGTCAACCGGATCTGCGGCGGCCAGTTCAAGACATTCCGTCATAACGTCGCGCAAGAGGATATGAGCCCCCAGCGGGGGTCAATTTTGGAAGCCGATAGCGTACCGGAACAAAAGGTGGAAATCTGGGTGATATCAATGGAGTAGGTAGAAATGGCCGTAGGGTCGACTTCGGGCGCCGATTCACATCCGCAACAGCGTGGCCGATCCGCCGCATGGCGCAAGCGCTGACAGAACCCTTCCTTGTCATGGGCGGCATCCAAGGCCATCGCCGCAACCTCCCGACGCGCTCACCAAACATGCGGATGAACCCTCAAAACGGCAGAGGCACAACGGCGCAAACAACCGAGTGATAGAGGTGGCGCGGTCGAGCATCTTGTTGACGCGTCATCCTTGGGGGTGTCTGTCTTGGGCTCCTCGGGCTTCCCCTGGTCGACTGTTTTGTCAGGCGACTCATTCGCCGAATCCTTCGCGATTGGCCACGGCCCGGTCATCGGCTGTTGGTAGACGATCGTGCCCCATCGCGTGGTGTAGGAGCGGCTGCATCCGTGCAGGGTTGAGCTCCTCGATCAGGCTGCCAGAGCGGGCAGGCTGACAAAGGGATCATCGCTCATCGGCGCGATGGTTTCCAGGCTC
>JBDTFI010000345.1:0-7317 GCA_039938035.1 Acetobacteraceae bacterium
GCCTCGAACACGCCGTGCGTGCTGGGATAGGTCACCATCAGCGCGGCGAGTTGCGCGGCGTGCTTCGCCGCCTTGGCGCGCAGATCGGCGAGGTCGATGTTGCCGGCGCGGTCGCAATCGACGACGACGACGCGCAGCCCGGCCATCGTGGCGCTCGCAGGGTTGGTGCCGTGCGCGCTGGCCGGGATCAGGCAGACATTGCGATCGGACTGCCCTCGCGCCGCATGGTAAGCGCGGATCGCCAGCAGACCGGCGAATTCGCCCTGTGAGCCGGCGTTGGGCTGCAAGGACACGGCGGCGAAGCCGGTCGCCTCGCGCAGCCATTCGGCGAGGCGCCCGATTACCTGCATGTAGCCTTCGGTCTGCTCGGGGGGCGCGAACGGGTGGATATCGGCGAAGCCGGGCCAGGAGATCGGGATCATCTCGGCCGCCGCGTTCAGCTTCATGGTGCAGGAGCCGAGCGGGATCATGCCGCGATTGAGCGCCAGATCCTTGTCCTCCAGGCGCTTCATGTAGCGCAGCATCGCGTGCTCGGAGTGGTATTCCGAGAAGACGGCCTGATCCAGGAACCCGGTCGTGCGGAGCAACTCCGCCGGGATGGAGGCGGCGGCGCCCGCCAGCCCGGCGCCGAGCACGCCGGCCAACGCTGCGAGGTCATCGCGCGTCACGGTCTCGTCCAGCGCGATGGCTACGCCGGTGGCGTCGATCCGGCGCAGGTTGAACCCGGCCGCGAGCGCGCGCGCGGTGAGGGCGTCCGCATCGGGCGCCTCCAGAGCGATCGTGTCGAAGAAGGCGCCGTGACGCGGTCCGTAGCCCGCCCGCCGAGCCATATCGGCCAGCAGCCGCGCCTGCAAGTTCACCCGCCTGGCGATCCGGCGCAGCCCGTCCGGCCCGTGCCAGGCGGCGTAGAATCCGGCGATGACCGCCAGCAGCACCTGCGCGGTGCAGATGTTGCTGGTCGCCTTCTCGCGCCTGATGTGCTGCTCGCGCGTCTGCAACGCGAGGCGCATCGCGGGCGCCCCAGCCGCATCGACGCTGACGCCGACGATGCGCCCTGGCATCGCGCGCTTGAACGCCTCGCGCGTCGCCAGGAAGCCGGCGTGCGGGCCGCCGAAGCCCATCGGGACGCCGAAGCGTTGCGCCGAGCCGACGACGATGTCCGCGCCCATTTCGCCCGGCGAGATCAGCAGCGCCAGCGCCAGCGGGTCGGCGGCGACGATCGCCAGCGCGCCGGCCTCGTGGGCGCAGGCGATCTCGGCCGCGAGATCGCGCAGCGCGCCGGTGCTGCCTGGATATTGCAGCACCAGCGCGAACGGATTGGCCGCGCCGATCGCATCCACGTCACCCGGCGCGACAGTGACCAGTTTCCAGCCGAGCGGCGCGGCGCGCGTCGCCAGCACGGCGCGGGTCTGCGGGTGCAGATCGGCGGCCACCGCGACCACGTCCGAACGCGCCTTGCCGGCGCCGTGCGCCATCGCGACCGCCTCGGCCGCCGCTGTCGCCTCGTCCAGCAGCGAGGCGTTGGCGATCGGCATCCCGGTGAGGTCGCTGACCATTGTCTGGAAGTTCAGCAGCGCCTCCAGCCGGCCCTGCGCGATCTCCGGCTGGTACGGCGTGTAGGCGGTGTACCAGCCAGGGTTCTCCAGGACGTTTCGCTGGATCACCGGCGGCGTATGCGTGCCATGATAGCCGAGGCCGATCAGCGACTTGACCCGGTGGTTGCGCGAGGCCAATTCGGCCAACTCCGCCAGCACGCCGGCCTCGTCGATCGCCGGCGGCAGATTGAGCGGATGCTTCAGCCGGATGGAAGACGGCACCGCGCGATCGGCCAACTCCTCCAGGCTCGCCGCGCCCACCTCGCGCAGCATCCCCGCGATTTCGGGTTCGGACGGCCCGATGTGGCGACCGACGAAAGCGTCCGCGGCTTCGAGCGCGGTCAGTTCGCTCAGTTGGTCCATCAAAGGCTCTCCACGAACGCCTTGTATGCCGCCTCATCCATCAGCGAGGCGAAGCTCGCCGGGTCGGTCAATCGCAGCCTGAAGAACCAAGCCGTCCCCTCGGCGTCCTTGCTGACCCGGGTCGGGTCCTCGACGACGGGCTCGTTGATCTCGACGACGGTGCCGGCGAGCGGCGCGTACACGTCCGAGGCGGCCTTGACGCTCTCCACCACCGCACAGGCCTCGTCGCGGTCGAGCGCCCGGCCGACCTCCGGCAGTTCGATGAACACGATGTCGCCCAGCGCCTCCTGCGCGTGTTCGGTGATGCCGACGGTGGCGATGTCGCCCTCCATCCGCACCCATTCGTGCTCCTTGGTGAAGCGGGTCTCGTGGTGGCTTTGGTCGGTGAAGGGCATCGTTGGTCCTCCGGTCAGCGGGCGTAGCGATGCGGCACGAACGGCATGGGCGCAACCTGCGCGGACAGCGGTTTGCCCCGCACCATCAGGTTCAGGCGGGTGCCGGGGGCGGCGAGGTCGCGGCGGACGTAGCCCATCGCGATGGGGGCGTTGAGGGTCGGCGAAAACCCGCCCGAGGTGACGAAGCCGGCCTCGGTTCCGTCGGCGGCGACGATCATCGTCCCGGCGCGTGCCGGCGCCCTGCCGTCCGGGCGCAGCCCGACGCGCAGGCGCGACGGCGCGTTCCGGGCCTGATCGGCGATCGCCTCGCCGCCGGGGAAGTCCCAGGTCTCGCGCCGTCGCTTGCCGATCGCCCAGCCGAGGCCGGCCTCGACCGGCGAGGTCAGCTCGTCGATGTCGTTGCCGTAGAGACAAAGCCCGGCCTCGAGGCGCAGCGAGTCGCGCGCGCCGAGCCCGGCGGGGACGACCTCGTCTTCGGCGAGCAGCGCGCCGGCCAGTGCCTCCGCGCGGTCGGCGGGGACGGAAATCTCGAACCCGTCCTCTCCGGTGTAGCCGGAACGGGAGACGAGGCAGGGGATGCCGGCGATGTCGAGCGAGGCGCTGCCCATGAACGGCAGCGAGCTCGCCGCTGGCGAGAGCCGGGTCATGACGGTGGCGGCACGCGGGCCTTGCAGCGCCAGCAAAGCGCGATCCTCGATCGGCTCGAGACGCACGCCGTTCGGGAGGTTGGCGGCGATGTGGGCGAGGTCGTCTTCCTTGCGGCTGGCGTTGACCACGAGGAACAGCCGGTCCTCGGCCATCCGCGACACCATCAGGTCGTCGAGGATGCCGCCCGCCTCGTTGGTCAGCAGCGTGTAGCGTTGGCGGCCCGGGCGCAGGCCGATGATGTCGCCGGGCACCAGCGCCTCCAGCGCGGGAGCGGCGGCGGCGCCGATGAGCCAGGCCTGGCCCATGTGCGACACGTCGAAGAGCGCGGCCTTGGCGCGGCAATGCAGATGCTCGGCCATGACACCGCCCCGGCAGCGCGTGGCCAGGTTGCCGGTGAAATCGTATTGGACGGGCAGGGAATAGCCGGCGAAGACGACCATGCGCCCGCCGAGCGCGCGATGCCACGCATCGAGCGGCACCGTGCGCGCGGGCGGCGGGGTCGGATCGTCGGGCAAGGAGTTCTCGACCAAGGGGGACCTCGCGGCACGGGCTTCCCGCCGGCGAGATGCCGGCGGAACAGCCCCCCTCTGTCGCGGGAACCTGAGAGATTCAGCCTCGCCGCCCCCGTCTGGGCGCTACGGCCTTACTCCGTCGGTGCGGCGGACCGCTTGCGAAGGCGGTGAGCCGGCTTTCCAGAGATCCCGTTCCGACGCGGTCCTTTTGCCTGAGCGTTTCCGGGGGCCGGTTGCGCCTTCGGCGGCGGCGAAGCCGCTCTCTCCCGCGCCGGAGGTGGCGGGACGCGGCCAACATGGTGGATTCGCGGGCCGGACGCAACCATTGCTATTGGATTCGCGGGGCGAGCGTGGTCAGCAGGTCGAGGGCGGCCTAACGTCCCTCGCCGGCAAAGGACCTATCAATGCCTATCATCGAAAGGCTTTTCCGCTTCGCTCGGAAACCACTTCCCGACAAGCGGGCTGCGATCACCGCGACGCTTCGCGGCCTGTTCCACGCCGACCCGGGACGCCTTCACGGACTCCTCACCGGCGCGCATGCTCCGCCGAGAGTGCTGCAAGCCGACGAAATGATGTACCTCGCATACCGGCCAGACTCCGATGTCTTCTTCAAGCGCCATTCCGAACTCGCGCAGCTCTCCGATAAATGGATCAGAGATAACATTATCAACAATGCCGGTGATCTGCCGCGATTATACGCGCTGGTTCTGAACATCAAGCACGTGCTCGATGACAACGTCATGGGAGACTTGGCGGAACTGGGGGTTTATCGGGGCAATTCAGCGGCCTTGCTCGCGCATTATGCTCGAATATACAGCCGAAAGGTCTTTCTGTTCGATACTTTCGAGGGCTTTGACCGGCGCGACATCATCGGTGTCGATCGGTCAAAGCCAGCCGCGTTCGCCGACACGTCGCTCGATCAGGTGCGCGAGCTGGTCGGGGACGACGACGTGACGTTCGTGCAGGGCTGGTTTCCGCAATCCATCCCGCCCGACCTGTACGCGTCGCGGTTCTGCCTCGTCCACATCGACTGCGATCTCTATGCACCGGCGAAGGCGGCACTGGAGTTTTTTTACCCTCGGTTGTCGCCCGGGGGTCTCCTCATCGTGCACGACTACGCGAGTCCAGCCTGGCGCGGGATCAAGCGCGCGGTGGACGAGTACTGTCGCGCGATCCCCGAACGGCCCATAATCTTCGGCGACAAATCGGGAACGGCGATGATCCGCAAGTCCGCTATGAACGTGATCTCGTAGGTGCGGCGATTCCACGAACGCATGCGTATCGCGCGCCGAACACCCGCCCGAACCCGTCGGGTTGAAATCACGCCCGCCGGACCCCCCAAAACACGATCTGCGAGTTCCGCACGAAGTCGGTCAGGTCCTTGCGCACCGCCCACGGATAGAACCAGCCACCCGCCGGCATGAACGGGATGGTCTCGAAGGCGCGCAGTTGGATGTCCTCACAGATCTTCTTCTGCGCCGCGAGATTGGGGGCGTCGAACCATACCTGACGCAGTTCCTCCAGCGTCTCGTCGGTCGGCCAGCCGAACCAGCCCTTCCTTCCATTCGTGCGCAGCGGATACGAACTGCCGGGATTGGAGACGGCGAGGCCGCCCCATGTCGTGCAGAACACATTCCACCCGCCCTGGTCCGGTGGGTCCATCTTCGCGCGCCGAGACACCAGCGTGCCCCAGTCCATGACCTGGTAGTCGACGTTGATGCCGAGCTTCAGGAAGATGTCGCGGGTGACCTGACACATCGGCACCAGCGACGCCTGATCGGACGGCGCCATCAGCACGATTTTCTCGCCGTTATAGCCGGATTCCTTGACCAGTTGGCGGGCCTTGGCGATGTCGCGCGGGGCGGTGAACGCCTCCAGCCCCGCCGGGCTCGCCATCGGTGTGCCGGCGGTGAAGAAGCCGTCGGGATAGCGGCCGTACTCCGCTTGATCGCCGACCCAGGCGGTGACGTATTCCTTCTGATCGATCGCCGGCAGCAGCGCGCGCAGCAGCTTCGGGTTGTCGAACGGCGGGTAGAGGTGATTGAACGCGATGATCGCGAGCGTCCCGCGCGGGTCGTAGTTCACGACCGTGCAGCCCGGCGCCTTGCCCAGGGTCGGCAGGAGGTCGATCAGCGGGAACTCCAGCCAATCCACCTCGCCTGCCTGCAAGGCCGCGGCCTGCGTCGCCGGGTCGGGCTGGATGCTCCACTCGACCCGATCGAAATGCACAACCTTGCCGCCAGACAGAAACTCGGGCGGCTCGGCGCGCGGCACATATTTGTTGTTCTTGACGTACACAGCCTTGGCGCCGGAGACCCATTCCTCGGGCAGGAACCGGAACGGGCCGCTGCCGACGAATTCCTTGATCTGCACGCTCGCGGGCGTCCTGGCGACGCGCTCGGGCATGATGAAGCACTGCTGGGCGCCGAGCGCGTAGAGGATTTGCGGGAAGCGCTTCTTCAGCCTGATCTGGAAGCTTTTGTCATCGAGCGCCTTGATCTCCTCGGTCAGCAAAGCGAGTTGCTGGCCGAACGGATCCTTCGTCCACCAACGCTGGATCGATTGCGTGCAGTCGGCGGCGCGCACCCGCTCCCCGTCGTGCCAGTTCAGGCCGTCGCGGAGGGTGAAGGTCCAGCTCAGCTCGTCGGCCGACAGCTCGTGCCCGGCGCACATTTGCGGCCGCGCGGTCAGGCTGTCGTCGACGCCGTAGAGCGTGTCGTACACCATGTAGCCGTGGTTGATCGCGACCGTCGCCGTGGTCCAGATCGGGTCGGGGTTGGCGAGGTTCGCCTGCGGCACGAAACGCAGCAGGTTCTTGCTGCCTACCTGCCCGATCGCCGGTTTCGGCAGGCCCGTCGCCGTTAGCGCCGCCACGGCCGCGCCACCCGCCAACACCTGCCTTCGCTTCATCGCCCTTGTCCCCGCCTGTCGTTGCCGGGAAAGCTAATCCAGCCACGCGAGTGGCGCGAGAGCTTTCAGATGTCGATGTACCTTTTTTACCTAAGCGTCCGCGCGCTCCAACGCGGAACGGTCCCAGTGTGCAAGATCGGCCGCGGCTTCATACGTGCTCCGCAGGTACTGCATCAGGTCGTCGTCGGGCGATTGCGCCGTGCGGACCGCGTCATAGGGCAGAATGAACTGTCCGAGGCCCTCGTCGTAGACCGTGGCGGCCGGCCGGGTCGGCGCCTTCGCGAAACCCCGCGGCTCGGGATAGGCATAGCTGAAAAACGCGGCCTTGCCGAACCCGCCGTTGCCCGGCCAAAAGCCGCAACTGCTCACCTCATGTGAGTACGCCTCCTGCATGACCCATGCGCCGACGGTCGATGAGTCGCTCGTCAACAGAGGCGCCGTGCGGCCGGAGAAACGCGAGACCGCGAGATCGAAGCTCCCCCAGAAAAAATGCACCGGACTGACCTTGCCGAGAAACGGCGAGCGGAACCGGGTGAAGACCCGATCGACCTGTACCAGGATACGCCAGAACCGGTTGACGTAGTCTGGGTCGTAGGAACCGTGATCGCGGTCCTGATCGAAGGGAACGGCGCCGTCGATCTCGACCGGCATCGTCCAGATCCGGGTTTCCAGCCCGAGGCCGCGCAGCCGGCCCATCACCTCCGCGTAGAAATCGGCGACGGTTCGTGGACCAAGGGGAATAGTCTCCGTTTCGCCCTTGCTGGTACCGATCGTCAGGCGGTGGTCGATGAAATCGAAGTCGATCCGGAAACTCCCGACACCGTAGGGAATCGGCGACGTCGTCAGCCCGCGACAGCTGACGTACAACGGAACCTGCCACCAATGGTTGACCAT
>JBDTFI010000346.1:0-3229 GCA_039938035.1 Acetobacteraceae bacterium
CTGCCGCCGGCGCAGCGCGTCCGCCTCGGCGCCGTCGAGCAGTTCCGCCGCTACAGCCGCGTCCTGCGCGAGCGCGAGTTCCTGACCAACTCCTTGGTCGGCGGCTTCGCCACGTTCGGCTTCTTCGCCTATCTCGGCGGATCGTCGCCGGTGTTCATCGACGGCTTCGGCTTCACGCCGGCCCAGTTCGGCCTGCTGTTCGGCGGCTGCGCGGCGGGGCTGATCGCGTGCTCGCAGATCAACGCGCGCCTGCTGCCGCGCTTCGGCCCGTTCCGGCTGCTCCGCTGGGCAACGCTGGGCGACCTCGTCGCGACGGCGGTGCTGCTTGGGCTGGCGCTGGCGGGGGTGCATCGGCTGATCGCGATCGTCCCCCCACTGTTCGTGTTCGTCAGCATCGCCGGCTTCGTTAACCCGAACGCCACGGTCGGCGCGCTATCTCGCCACGGCGCGCATGCCGGCAGCGCGTCCGCGCTGATGGGGATGGGACAGTTCGTGCTGGGCGCGATCAGCGGGCTGCTGGTCGGCGTGCTGACCGACGGCACCGCGCGGGGCATGGCCGGGTTGATGCTGGCGGGCGCGATCGGCATGGTTGTTGCGGATCGCTGCCGGCCGCGCCCATATACCGGCTCGACCCTCGGCACGGACCCTCCCGAATGACGCTTATCATCGGCATCCCCGCCTGCGCGCGCACCCGCAACGGCATGCTCTGGCACGAGACCCCGGCGCGCTACGCCGCCGCCCTGGAGGGCGGGGCGGGGGCCGTCCCGGTGATGCTCCCGCCGGCGGGCGCGGCGGAACTCGCGGTGCTCGACCGCCTCGACGGGCTGCTGGTGCCCGGCAGCCCGAGCAACGTCCATCCCGACCATTACGAAGGCGGCGAGAGCCTGACCCCGGACCTGCACGATCCGGCGCGCGATGCCACCACGCTGCCGCTGATCCGCGCGGCGATCGCCCGTGGCCTGCCGGTGCTGGCGATCTGCCGGGGCATCCAGGAACTGAACGTCGCCCTTGGCGGCACCTTGCATCAGACCGTACACGCAATGGAAGGACGGCTCGATCATCGCGGCGGCGAGGGGACCATGGAGGTCCGCTATGGCCCCAAGCACGAGGTCGCGCTGTCGGGCCGGCTGGCGCGGATGCTGGGCGCCGAGCGGATCATTGTGAACTCCTTGCATGGGCAGGCGATCGATCGCCCGGCTCCAGGACTTGTGGTGGAGGCCGTGGCGCCCGACGGCACGATCGAGGCGGTGCGGGTCGAGGGCGCGCGTGGCTTCGCCTATGGGATCCAGTGGCATCCCGAGTGGAGCTATCTCGATAATCCCGCGAGCCTCGCCCTGTTCCGGGCATTCGGCGAGGCGTGCCGGACGTATCAGCAAGGATTGCGGGAGGCGGCGTAGCATGGATCTGAAACTCGCGGGCAAGCGTGCCCTGATCACCGGCGGATCGAAGGGGATCGGCCGGGCGGCGGCGACGGTGCTCGCCGAGGAGGGCTGCGACGTCACCCTGGTCGCCCGCGACAAGGCGACCTTGGAAGCGGCGGCCGGGGCGATCCGGGGGCGCCGGCAGGTGACGGTGCGGGTGATCGCGGCCGATCTGTCGTCGGACGCGGCGGTGCGCCGGGTCGCCGAGGAGGCGGGCGAGATCGACATCCTGGTGAACAACGCCGGTGCCATCCCGCCGGGCGACGTCGTGACGGTGAACGACGAGACCTTGCGCCGGGCGTGGGATCTGAAGGTGTTCGGCTTCATCTCGTTCTGCCGCGCCGTCTATCCGCGCATGGCGGCGCGCAAGGCCGGCGTGATCGTCAACGTGATCGGCGCCGCCGGGGAGAAGTTCCCGCCCGGCTACATCGCGGGGGCGGCGGGGAACGCCGCCCTGATGGGCTTCACCCGCGCGCTGGGTCATCAGGCGCCGGCCGACGGGCTGCGGGTGGTGGGGATCAACCCCGGTCCGGTCGCGACCGATCGGCTGATCATGCTGCAAAAGGACCGGGCGGCGAAGACGCTGGGCGATGCGGAGCGGTGGCGGGAGATGCTGGTGTCCATGCCGTTCGGGCGCGCGGCAACGCCCGAGGAGATCGGCAATGCGGTGGCGTTCCTGGCGAGCCCGGCCTCGGGCTACACGTCGGGGACGATCCTGACGATCGACGGCGGCGGCGGGTGACAGGGCCGTTCCGTTTCGCTGGAAGGCGGCGGGATATCCCGATTCTGTGGACTCCTGTGCCGATTCGGCTCGCATGTGGAACGGGGTCGCACTAGGATCGAAGGGCGACCTATCGTGGCTTAAGGCGCATCATGCGGCGGGCTGTGCGGGACGCCGCTACGCGGCCTCCGCAACCACGTCAGGGTCACGCGAGGTCGAAAACGTCAGGTTTCTCCGGGGCGCCTCCGCTCGCCGTAGCCGGCGGCCCAGCTGACTTCGAGCGCCGCTGCGCCACCATTCTCGCCGGTCAGGGCTGGGATGTCCGCGTTTGCGGCGGCCCCGGCGATCAGGGCGCTGATGTCATCGCCAGCAAGCAGGGCATCCGAGTAGTGCTACAGTGCAAGCTCTACGCCGTCCCTGTGGGCAACAAGGCGGTGCAGGAAGTCTACGCAGCGCGGGCCTTCACCAGCTCGCACCATGCGGTCGTAGTGGCGCCGAACGGCTATACGCTAAGTGCCCGTAGACTCGCCGGAAGCACAGGGGTTCGGCTGTTGCACCACAACGATCTCATTGGCGCCGATTCTCTGTTCGGTATCCGCTCCTGCCCGTATGCCCGCCAAGCGGGCGGGGTCGACATTAGCCGGCCGCTACCGGTTTCCAACCCGACCCCCGGCACACGAGTGATCCGCGTCTGTCCTGGCTGCAACGCCAAGCTCCGTGTGCCACGCCGGCGCTGGGGACGGGTGTGCTGCCCTGACTGCACGGGCAGCTTTTGGACTCAGACCTGGATCGGACAGAGGGATCGGGCGGGTTAACACATCGGCCACGTCGTTCAGCTGTCGCCTCACTTGGGCGCTCGGTCAGAGCCATACCGTCACGACCCGATCACAAGCGCGCCGCTCTTGGCCGTCGCGTCATAGGGGCGCACGCAGATTTCGACGGTGCAGCCCAGGGCAATTTACTAGTACACCGATTCCATGGAGGTCATCCACGAAGGGGGATTCCCTTGGTCACGGGGCGCCTTGTAGGCAGTTTGGGTGTCAATGTGGTGGGTGGGCATTGTGGCGGCGCCTCGTCGGGTGGTGGA
>JBDTFI010000347.1:0-4047 GCA_039938035.1 Acetobacteraceae bacterium
GCGCCAGGGCGTCGCGCATGGCGCGCAGCGCCGGAACCTTTTCCTCGGCGGCGCTGGTGGCGACATAGGATTGCCAGGCCGCGGCCAGTGCGTGCGCCGCATCGGGCTGCGGCTGGCGCAGCAGCGCTTGGGCGAGGGCCAGCCACAAGGCGGGGCTCGGCTGACCCTGCCCGAGGCGATCGGACAGCGCCTGACCCGCGCCTGCCCAGTTTCGTGCCGCCCAGGCGTCCCGCGCGGCGCGTTCGGCCTGCGCGCGTTGCGCGTCGGTCGCCCCCGCCGGAAAGCGTTGTCGCAGCGAGCCCGCGTAGACCCCGGCGTCGTGTTGCAATCCCGGGAGGGTCAGCTCCTGGCTTCGCGCGTGCGTCAGCGATGCCAGGACCACGAACACAACGAGGCAGAGCAGTCGTCGCATGTCAGCTTCCCACCCTCATGGCCCGCCACACCGGCGCCGGACTATAGTCCGGACCTTCGGCGATCATCAGGCTCGCCAGGTGAAGGAATCGGAAAGGGATGCTGATCGCATGACGATCGCACCGGCCACCGGCCGCCGAATCGCGCGCGGCGGGAAGGCCATCTACGGCGCGCCCCTGGGCATCCTGATGCTGGAGGCCCGGTTTCCGCGCATTCCCGGAGACATGGGGAACGCATCGACCTGGCCGTTTCCGGTGCTCTACCGCGTCGTGCCGGGCGCGAGCCCCGCGCGCGTGGTGCTGGAAGGCGCGGCGGGATTGCTGCCCGCGTTCCTCGACGCGGCCGCCGATCTGGTGCGCCAGGGCGCGGAGGCGATCACCACCAATTGCGGCTTTCTATCGCTGTTCCAGCACGAGATCGCCGCGCACGTGGGCGTCCCGGTCGCGACGTCGTCGCTGATGCAGGTGCCCTGGGTGCAAGCGACGCTTCCGCCCGGCAAGCGCGTCGGATTGGTCACGGTCAGCGGCGCGACCCTGACGCCGGCGCATCTCGCCGCGGCCGGCGTTCCCGCCGATATCCCGGTCGCGGGAACCGAGGGCGGTCGCGAGTTTTTCCGCGTTCTGATCAAGGCCGAAAAGGAGGACATGGATGTCGCTCTCGCCGAGCAGGACATCCTCGATGCCGGGCGCGATCTGCTGGCCCGACACCCCGACATCGGCGCGGTCGTGCTCGAATGCACGAACATGCCGCCGTACGCGGCGGCGCTGCGAGATGCGCTGGATGTGCCCGTCTACGATATCTACTCGCTGATCAGCTGGTTTCACGCCGGGGTGCGGCCACGGAGCTGGAATTAGCGCGTTTTCGGTCAGGGTAGAGTCGGGGATTCCGAAACGCCCCTGACCACGAGCGGCTGAGGTGGCGTGAGCCCACCCGATCTGGCCGTCAGGACAACCCCTCGATCCGCCCCCGCCCGTCCAGCCGGATCGACTCCGCCGCCGGCACGCGCGGCAGGCCCGGCATCCGCGTGATGTCGCCGCAGATCGCGACGACGAAGCCGGCGCCGGCCGAAAGACGCACGTCGCGCACCGGCAGGATGTGACCGGTGGGCGCGCCCAGCACGGTCGGGTCGGCGGTGAAGCTGTACTGGGTCTTGGCGATGCAGACCGCCGCCTCGCCGAACCCGTCCGCCTCGAACCGCTCCAGCGCGCGCGCCACCGGCGCCGGCAGCGCTATGTCGGCGGCCCGGTAGATCGTCCGCGCGACCGTCCGCAGCTTGTCGGCGAGGCCCATCGCGTCGGGATAGAGCGGCGCGAACCGAGCCTTCCTGGCCTCGATCATCGCCAGCACCGCGCGCGCCAGATCCTCCGCCCCGGCGCCCCCGTTCGCCCAATGCGTGCAGAGCGCCACGGGAACGCCCAGCCCCGCCATCGCCTCGCGCACCACGTTCAGCTCGCCCTCGGAATCGCCCGTGAAATGGTTGATCGCCACTACCACCGGCAGCCCGAATTTTCCCATGTTCTCGACATGGCGTGTGAGGTTCACCACCCCGCGCGCGACCGCGGCCGCATCGGGGCGCCCCAGATCGGCGCGCGCCACGCCGCCCTGCATCTTCAGCGCGCGGATCGTCGCGACGACGACGCTTCCGGCCGGGCGCAACCCCGCCACGCGGCATTTGATGTCGAGGAACTTCTCGGCCCCCAGATCGGCGCCGAACCCGGCCTCGGTCACCACCACATCGGCGAGCCGCAGCGCGAGCCGCGTCGCGATCACCGAGTTGCAGCCATGCGCGATGTTGGCGAACGGGCCACCATGCACCAGCGCCGGCGACCCCTCCAGCGTCTGCACCAAATTCGGTTGCAGCGCGTCGCGCAGCAGCACCGCCATCGCGCCGTCCGCCTTCAGGTCGCGTGCGGTGATCGGCCGCCGCTCGCGCGTCTCGGCGACGATGATGCGCCCCAACCGCTCCTGGAGGTCCGCGAGGTCGCGCGCCAGGCAGAACACCGCCATCACCTCGGAGGCGACGGTGATATCGAATCCGTCCTCGCGCGGCGCCCCGTTCGCCACGCCGCCCAATCCGTTGACGATCGCGCGCAGCGCCCGGTCGTTGATGTCGAGCGCACGGCGGGCGGTGATCCGGCGCACGTCGATGCCGAGCGGATTGCCCCAATAGACGTGGTTGTCGACCATCGCGGCGAGCAGATTGTTGGCCGCCGTGATCGCGTGGAAGTCGCCGGTGAAGTGGAGGTTGATCTCCTCCATCGGCACCACCTGCGCATAGCCGCCGCCGGCCGCACCGCCCTTCTGGCCGAAGCTCGGCCCTACGCTCGGCTCGCGTAAACAGATCGCCGCGCGCGTGCCCAGTCGGTTCAGAGCATCGCCCAGGCCGACCGTGGTGGTCGTCTTGCCCTCGCCGGCCGGGGTCGGGCTGATCCCCGTGACGAGAATGAGCGCCCCCTCGGGTCGATCCTCGACCACGCGGATGAAGTCGAAGCCGATCTTCGCTTTATGCCGTCCGTACGGCTCGATCGCGTCCGCCGGCACGCCGAGCCGGCCGGCGATCTCGGCGATCGGGCGCAACTGCGCTTCGCGCGCGATCTCCAGATCGCTCGGCATCTCAGGCCGCCTCGCGCCGGTTGATGCCAAGCTCGTCGAGTGCCTCGCCCATCGCGGCCACCGCGCGCGCCATGTCGGCCGGCGTCACCGCGCCGATGCAGCCGAGGCGAAAACTCGGTCGGGGCGTATTGTAGAAATTGCTGATCAGGAACCCGCGCCGCTTCAGCGCCTCGACGAACGCGAGAAGGTCCCAGGCGGAATCGGCGGGGGCATGGACGTTGACGATGATCGGACCCTGCGCGTCCGCGGCCAGGCACGGCGCCAGCCCCAGTTGGCGGACCCCGTCGTACAGGGTCCGCATGTTCGCCGTGTAACGCGCGAGCCGGGCCGGCTGCCCCTCGGCCGCGTGAAAGTCGATCGCCCGATCGAGCGCGTTCAGCACCTGCGCGGGCGGCGTGAAGCGGGCGGAGCCGGGGCTTCGCACATCATGCGCGTAGAGGTCGGCCAGATCGAGCGACCAGCTCCCGGCGTTGCCGCCCGATGCCGCGAGCCGATCGGTGCGCCCGACCGCGAACGCGATGCCCGGCACGCTTTCGAGGCATTTGTTGGCGGTGAACACCACCGCGTCCACCTCCGGCTGGGCCGAGATGTCGAATGGCAGCGCGCCGAACGCCGAGACCGCGTCGACGATCATCCGCCGCCCGAGGTCGCGCACGGCGGCGCCGATCGCCGGGACATCGTGGCAGACGCCGGTCCCGGTCTCGCTGTACACCGCGCCGACATGGCTGATGGTGGGATCGGCCGCCAGGGCCGCGGCGATCGCGGATGGGTCCGCCGGCCGGTTGGGATCGATCGGCAACGCCACGACGATGCGCCCCGCCTCCCGCGCCAGACGCACCATGCGATCGGCATAGGCGCCACTCATCGGGATCAGCAGCTTGCCGCCCGGTGGCAGGAAGGTGCGGATCGCCGCCTCGGTGACGAAGTGCCCGCAACCGGGCAGCGGCAGCGCGGCGTGCTCGCCCTCCCGCCCTCCCGCCAAGGCCAGGACCCGCGCGCACAACCGGGCATAGAACGCCCGGA
>JBDTFI010000348.1:0-2993 GCA_039938035.1 Acetobacteraceae bacterium
TGCGGACGAGTGAACCCCGTAGGCCCTTGCGGGAGGGGTGGCGCGGTCGGTGGGCTCGCCCGCTCAACCGGCTTGAATGGCGAGCATTTCCCGCATATCGGCGATGAGCTGGGCCTGGGGTTCGTCCAGGCCATATACCTTCCTGTACCATTCGACATAACGCTCGGCCGCCGCCGCGAAACCCCGCTCCGGATGGTAGCCGAGCACGCGCTCGGCGCGCCCGAGCCCGTGGGCGACCATCCGCAACTGCTGGTGGCTGAATGGCGAGGTGAAATGGGTCTCCTGACCGACTTTCGCGACCCTGATCGGTCCTTCGACCCGATGGCGCAGCCTCGCCTCGACCGATGGCATTCGCGCGACCAGCGATCGGACCGTCGTATCGACGCTCGCCAGCATCGGGTCCTTTCGGAGCGCCGCGCGGACATCCGAGGAGACGAGGTGACGCAGCGAGCGAAGCGGGTTGGACCTGGTCACGATTGCCGGCCGCGGACTCCAGAAGGCGTCCGAGGGTGGCAATGACGGCACGGGGAGGGCGCGGCCCGCGAGGGGCACCAGCGCGCCGATCAGGTCGCGCCAGCGGACGGTCGGCCCGTCGGTGATGAAGATCCGCCGACCGTCGCCCTGATCGACGGTCAGCGCGAGTTCGATGGCATGGCAGAGATTGTCGACGTCCACGACATTGATGGGAGCGTCACCATCGTCGAGCAGGACAAAACGGCCGCGCCGCAAATCGTCGACCAGTCCCGCATAGAAAGGCGAGTAGGGACCGCCGATGTTGGGTGGGCACAGAACGATACAATCCAGCCCACCCGCGTGCGCACGCTCCACGCAGAGATCCTGTTGCAACTTCAGCCAGCCGTAACTGCCGCGGGGCGGATCGACCGGGGCATCTTCCGAAACCGCCGCGGGCGACGGTGGGTCGCCGTACACCGCGACGCTGCTGAGGTGGACGAATCGCCGGATGCGTGCGGTCCGCGCGTCCCGGAGGAGACGACGCAATCCGTCGAGCATCACCGCGTCGCCGCCCCGCGTGCAGTTGACCACATGCGTGCATCCGACCAGCGCCTCCACGATCCCGGATCGCTGCGTGATGTCCAACTGCCGAATCGGAATGCCCTGGCGAGCCAGCCGCCACGCATTGCCGGAGGTGTTCACGAATGCCCGCACGGCGATGCCGGCGCCGATCAGCCGCTCGGTCAGGGTCGCCCCGACAAAGCCGGAGGCACCGAACACCGCCACCTGGATGTCCGTTGACGTCATCACGCGGTCTCCTCCCGCGCCATTTCTCCCGAGGTCGGAAGCCGCGTGCCGTAGAGCGCGCTGATGAGCCGCACGGATTGCAGGCCGGTCTCCGCCGGGACCGCTGGCGGATGCTCCCCTCGGCATGCCTCGATGAAATCCTCCAGCTGGCGCTGGAACACCGTCTTCCTCGGGTCCCAGCTTCCGATGCCGGCGCTTCGTAGTTCCGCCGTCACGGCGGGACTCTCGGAGCGGCGCCACAGGACGGGGCTTCCGAGGACGCCGGTTGCCAGGGTGCCAAGCTCGGTGCGCACGGCGACTCCCGCATCAAGGCGCACCAGCTTGGAAAACAACATGGAGCCGTCGATCCGCAGGCCGCGGGAACGATAACGAATGGTGGCGTGGCAATGGGCCTCCGGTCCGCCCGAACCGTCGTGCTGGAGCAGCGCCTCGTCCGGATAGCCGAACCAATAGAGCATCCGATCGAGATGATGACTGCCGGTAACGGTCATGACGCCGCCGCCCGCGCTCTCCCGGTTCAGGATGTAGCCGGATTCCGGCGACCACCCCCCGACACTCCCATCCTGGAAATGGAACTGCCGCACCGCGCCGAGGCTGCCTTCGTCGAGCAGTTGCTTGACCAGGACGACGCCTTCGTTGAAGCGCAGGCAATATCCGGCGGCGACGACCACGCCGCCGCGTTCGGCCGCCTCGCAGACGCGCCGGCCTTCCGCCTCGGTGATGCAGAGCGGCTTCTCGATCAGACAGGGCACGCCAGCGGCGATGGCGGCCAGGGCCAACGGTGCGTGGGTGTGGTTCGGGGTGGCGATGATCAGCCCGTCCACCTTGTCCAGCACGTGCTCCAGCGACGACGCCACCACCGGATCGACGCCGTATTCCCGGGCGACGCTCCGTGCGCGCTCGGTGACCGGGTCCACCGTCGCGCTAAGCGCCGCGAGGGGGCTCGCCAATACCGCTGGAACGTGACACAGGCGCGCGACGGCGCCGCTGCCGACGATTCCGATCCGGAACGGTTGGTTCATGCAAGCTCCTGGAAGCCAACGACGCGCCGCAGGCGTCGGCCGCGGGCCGCTTCATAGCGAAAGTGCCTGTTGTTCCGACGGCGCATGTTTCGGCGCGCGACATCGCCGACGATCACTTCCATGTTGACTTTTTCCAGGCCAGTGAGGTTATTGGACGACGCCAGCCGCCGGCTGCGGCATACTTGGCTCGCGCGGCCCTTCGTTCAGCACGACTGGATAAATCCATGGGAAGCGAGCTTTCCAGCGAATACTACGACCAGTTCCACGGTGTCGAGGCACATTACCGGACACATTATCGGAAATCGACCTATTACCCCCTATTCCGCTCGATTGTGCGGGAATTGCGCGAGGTTCACGCAACCCGCATCCTGGAGGTCGGATGCGGCAGCGGCGTGCTTGCTCAGATGATCCTGGAGCAGCTTCCCGCCGCTGAATACCGCGGGTTCGATTTTAGCCGTACGGCGGTTGCGCGCGCCGGCGAGCGAACCGGTCGAAAGGACGCCTTCTTCGTCGGGGACGCGCGCTCGGCCGCGGCGTACGAATACGGGTATGATGCGATCGTCTGCACCGAGGTGCTTGAGCATATCGAGGACGATCTCGGCGCTATCCGGAACTGGCGCCTCGGCGTGCCCTGCATATGCAGCGTGCCGAACTTTCTCAACGCCGAGCACGTTCGTGCCTTCCGCCGAGAGTCCGAGCTGCGTGACCGAT
>JBDTFI010000349.1:0-4260 GCA_039938035.1 Acetobacteraceae bacterium
ATCGCCGGCGCGCTGGTACGGACGGCGTGCGCATTGTCCGGCCGGCTGATGGTGTCGGCGGAGCGGGTCGCCGACGGCGTGTTCCGCCTCACCGTGCGGGCCGGGAACGTCACGCCGCTCGCGCCGACCGAACGCACCGATCGGACGCTCGCGCAGCGCTACAGTTTCGCTTCCACCCATCTCCTGCTCGGCGCGACCGGCGGCGCGTTCGTCTCGCTGATGGACCCGCCGCCGCACCTCGCCGAAGCCGCCGCCGGCTGTGACAACCAGGGCGTCTGGCCGGTGCTGGTCGGCGCGCCGGATCAGCGCGCTATGATGCTCGCCGCGCCGATTATCCTCTACGACTACCCGCGGATCGCCGCCGAAAGTCCCGGCGACCTGTTTGACGGCACCGAGATCGACGAGATCCTCAGTCTGCGAATCCTGACCATGACGGATGCCGAAAAGCGCGACATGGCGGCGGCCGACGCGCGCGGGCGGGCGTTGCTGGAGCGCACTGAGCGCCTGGGCGCGCCGGAGTTCGCGCGGATGCACGGGGCGATGCGGCCCGCCTTCGCGGTCGGCGAGCATGTCCGTCTGCGCCCACGCCGGCGCGCCGACATCATGGACGTCGTGCTCGCCGACAAGGTCGCGGTGATCGAGGCGATCGAACGCGATTTCGAAAATCGCATCCACTTGGCGGTGACCCTCCTCGACGACCCCGGCCGTGAGTTCGGCCTGGAGCGGATGCCTGGGCATCGCTTCTTTTTCGCGCCCGACGAAGTCGAGAAACTGGCGGCGCCATGAGCGACATCCTGATCGCCGGCATCGGCAACATCTTCCACGGCGACGACGCATTCGGCGTGGAGGTCGTCCAGCGCCTTAGCCGCGCCACCTTGCCGCCCGGCGTGACGGCGGTCGACTACGGTATTCGCGGCATCGATTTCTTCTACGCTTTGCTCAACGGCCACGACGCCGTGGTGCTGGTGGATGCCGCCCCGCGCGGCGCGCCGCCGGGCACCGTCTCGGTGATCGAGGTCACCGAGGCGCCGGGGACGACGTCGGAGACCGCGCCGGCGCTCTCGCCGCATGCGCTCGATCCCGCTGCGGTGCTGGCGCTGGTGCGCGCCGTGGGGAGCGAGGCGCCCCCGGTCTACGTGGTGGCTTGCGAGCCGCAAACCTTGGGCGGCGAGGACGGCGCGATGGGGCTCAGCCCGGCGGTCGCCGCCGCGATCGAGCCCGCGATGATTGCGGTGACGGCGCTGGTGCGTCGGCTGCAATGCGAAACCCAGGAAAGGAGCCTATAATGAACGCGGCATGGAAGATCGGGCTTGGCGTGTTGCTGCTCGCCTTGGTCGCGGCGAACGCCAAGGATGTGGCGTGCTACATCAAGATCAGCAGCATGTAGGGCGGCGGCACCGGACCGACGCCGTGTCGGATTCCACCGAACTGATCCGGGTGCGCGGCCTCGTGCAGGGCGTCGGGTTCCGCCCCACGGTCTGGCGTCTCGCGCGCCGACATGGGCTGCGCGGCTGGGTCGGCAACGACGCCGCCGGCGTCACCGTCTCGGTATGCGGCGCGGCTTCCGACATCGCCGAGTTCGTCGCCGAACTGCGCCGCGCGCCGCCGCCGCTCGCGCGTATCGACGCGATCGAGCGCGCCTCGGCCGCCGCCGCGCCGGATGCCGGCGAATTCCGCATCATTGAGAGCCGTTCCGGCGACATCCATACCGGCGTGGTCCCCGACGCGGCCACCTGTGCGGCCTGCCGGGCGGAGATTTCCGACCCCACCGCGCGGCGCTACCGATACCCGTTCGCCAACTGCGCGCATTGCGGACCGCGTCTGTCGATCATCGAGGCGATCCCGTACGACCGCGGCGCCACCACGATGCGGAAATTCCGCATGTGCGTGGACTGCGCGGCGGAGTACCGCGATTCCGCCGACCGCCGCTTCCATGCCCAGCCGGTCGCCTGCGCGACGTGCGGCCCCCGCGTCTGGCTGGTACCACACATCGAGGCAGACGCCGTGGAGGTCGCGCGGACGCTCCTGCTCGCGGGCGGCATCGTCGCGGTGAAGGCGCTGGGCGGCTTCCATTTCGCCTGCGATGCCACCGACGCAGCAGCGGTCGCCCGCCTGCGCGCAACGAAGCGGCGCGACGCCAAGCCGTTCGCGTTGATGGCGCGCGATCTCGACGTGATCGGCCGCTACGTCGTGCTCACCGAGGCGGACGCGGCGGCGCTGCGACATCCCGCCGCGCCGATCGTGGTCATGGATGCGCGCGCACCCGACGCGCTCGCCGGCATCGCACCCGGGCTCGCGACCATCGGCTTCATGCTCCCCGCCACCCCGCTGCATCACCTGCTGCTGGCCGACATCGACCGCCCGCTGGTAATGACCAGCGGCAATCTGTCCGACGAGCCGCAATGCATCGACAATGCCGAGGCGCTTGTCCGCCTGCGCGATGTCGCCGATCATTTCCTCCTGCACGACCGCGACATCGCGCGCCGGGTGGATGATTCGGTCGTGCGGGTGATGGAAGGCGCGCCGCGCGTGCTGCGCCGCGCCCGCGGCTACGCGCCGGCACCGCTGACGCTGCCCGCCGGCTTCAACGCCGCGCCCCCGGTGCTCGCGATGGGGGGCGAACTGAAGAACGCCTTCGCCTTGCTGCGCGACGGCCAGGTCATGCTGTCGCACCACATCGGCGATCTGGAGAACGCGCCGATTTTCGCCGATTATCGTCGTTCGATCGAGCAATACCGCGCGCTGTTCGCCCATGTCCCGCGCGCGATCGCGCTCGATCGCCACCCCGAGTATCTGTCCACGAAACTGGGATTAGAACTCGCGGCGCGCGATGCGCTGCCGGTGATCGCGATCCAGCACCACCACGCTCATTTCGCCGCTTGCCTGGCGGAGAACGGCGTCGCGCTGGACACCGACCCGGTGCTCGGCATCGTGCTCGACGGGCTCGGCTGGGGCGATGACGCGACGATCTGGGGCGGCGAGTTCCTGTTCGGCGGCTGTCAGGAATTCCGCCGCGTCGCCTGCTTCAAGCCGGTCGCGATGCCGGGCGGCGCGCAGGCGATCCGCGAGCCGTGGCGCAACACCTACGCCCACATCGTCGCGGCGATCGGCTGGTCCCGCTTCATCGCCGAGTACGGCCGGACCGACCTCGGGCGCTATCTCGCCGCGAAACCCGTCGGAACGCTCGCGGAAATGATCGCGCGTGGGGTCAACGCCCCGCTCGCCAGTTCCTGCGGGCGGCTGTTCGATGCCGTTGCCGCCGCCGGCGGGTTGTGCCGCGATCGCGCGCGCTACGAGGGAGAAGCCGCAATGATGCTGGAAGCGGCAGCGGACGGAATCACGGTAGACGACCCCACGGCCGACCACATCGCCGTCGCCGATGCCGTGCTGGACCCGGCGCCGCTCTGGCCCGCGCTGCTCGACGATCTCGCCGCGTCGGTCCCGGTCGGCGTCATCGCCGCACGCTTCCACACCGGCCTCGCGATCGCGCTGGCGCGTATGGTCGACGCGTTGCACATGCACGGCCGCGTCACCCTCTCCGGCGGCGTATTCCAGAACCGCCTGCTGCTGGAGCAGGTGACGCGCCGGCTCGCCGCGCAAGGATGCACGGTGCTGACGCATCGCGACGTACCGGCCAACGACGGCGGACTCGCGTTCGGTCAGGCCGCGATCGCGGCGGCGCGGATACTCGCCGGCGACGCAAGGGGAGATTGAAACGCATGTGCCTGGGCATTCCCGGACGGATCGTCGCCGTCATCGACGTGGCCGAGGCGCAAGCGATGGTCGAGGTCGCCGGTGTGCGCCGCCCGATGAACATCAGTTTCATCCTCGACGATCGCCCGGCGGAGACCTGCGTCGGCGAATGGGTGCTGGTGCATGTCGGCTTCGCCATGAGCCGCATCGACGCCGCCGAGGCGGCGCGCACCCTGGCGCTGCTGGAGGAACTCGGCGAGATGCAGGCGGAGATGCAGGCCATGGAAGGCACGTCCGCGGCGGAGGGCGCCGGTGTCTGACGACCAGCCGCTGAAAGGGCTCTACCCGTTCCTGCACGGCGAACGCCAGGACCCGGCGGCGATGCGCGCGGCGTTGCTCGACTCGGTGCGCCAGAAGGCGCGCGACAGCGTCGCCACCAGGGAGCAATTCTTCGCCGGGCACGCCCCGGACATCGTCGCGGTCGCCGAGGCGATCGCCGAGGTCTATCGCCGCAACGGGCGCATGTTCAGCATGGGCAACGGCGGATCGAGTTGCGACGCCGCCCAT
>JBDTFI010000350.1:0-4249 GCA_039938035.1 Acetobacteraceae bacterium
CACGCTCGGAGATGACGGAGTGGGCCGGCCTGCCCAGGCCCCCCGTGATCATGTCAATGCCGGTGGCGCGGAGCCCCTAAGTACGGCCACAGGAACACTCGGTTCGTCCCATACCCGAGGTCGCGCCATAGCCCTGCAGGAAGTGCGTCTCCGCCACAGCGACGAACTTCTTGAAAGCACCGATCTAGCAGTCGGGGATGCACCTTGCCCGCGGTGGTGGCGTCGACCTGATCGAAGGGCACGAACCGTCCTGCGCCCTGCAGATGCTTCGGCTCTGCCGCCAGATGGGTAACCACGCGGGCCATGGGGTCGACCACAACAGCGAGGGGAGGTCTCCGCACACGCCGTCATGACAGGCGACTTCAGCTCCAATTGGGAACTGCATGGTTTCGTCCATGGTCCTACTCTCTCCCTGCTGTCGGCGTAGCCTCGTCATCGCGTGGCCGCCCGACGTGCAGGCCGGGTTGGCGATGCTGACACCAGTCTCGCCGAGCCACGATTGATCATCGGCCGGACTCGCTCCCCAGATCATCCGGGTCGTCGGCAGGGGTGACCGAGTCTCGGAATGAGCCCGACACCGTGCCGATCCCTTCCCACCACGGGTTCCTCTCCAGATCAAGCGCATGCAGACATGGGGGTCCGAGCCGTAACTCGAGCTCGTGTGTGAGCGCGGTTTCAAGCTGCTCCAGAACGGCCACGGCCCTGAGAGACGTGCGCACCCGATCCTGCTGGCGCAGCCGGTCCATGTGCGTCAGCAGGTGGTCGAGGGTGTCCACAGGGGCGGCGGTGATGAACCGCATGCATTCGCCAACTCCACGCCGACCATACCTCGACCAGCGCCGCGGCGCGATGGCGCGCTCCAATGCGATGGCCAACGGCTCCATCGTATCGACACCGCTTCCCTGCCGGTCGCGGCGGTGCTTGCGACTCACGTCGCTCGACTCATGGAAGACCCGGGCTGCGTCGCCGGGCGGTTTCGCGCCGTGCCTCCGGGATGCTGCCTGCGTCCGCGCCGCGCCGCCACCTCGAAGTCACCGGGGTCACTCCAGGAGCGGATGCGGTTGATCCTGCTCCCGTTCTCGGCATCGAGCAAGAGCATGCCGACGCTGGTCATGCGTGCCGCGACGAACTCAACGTAGGCGGTGGTCTCGGCAGCCAAGATGCCGATCTCCGCAACCGTCACGCGCCGAGAGGCGAGCGTTTCCTGCAACCTGCGGAGAAAGCCCCCGAATTCCGGATCGTCACGACGCAGGGTTTGTGGCGCTGACGATCCCAAGCACAACTCGACGTGGCCTGTGAACAAATCGAAGGTAGCAGCGGCGCCCCCGCCGTCAGTAAGGCGGCGCAACAGTTCAGACGCCAATATGTCAGGCGTCATCGGGCTGGCCACTCCGGTGCTTCGCTCTCGGTCGGAGCGTCCGGCGTCTCGTGGGTGTGGCGGCGGTTTCACGGCGTCAGGGAGGAGCTCTATCACTGCCTCTTCCTAAGATGCACCCAGGCCTGCAGTCGTTGCAGTCAGGCGGCCTCCAGGAACCCGCTGATGCCGCGCGCTAGACGCGGTTCGTGGATCACCCGTGCGAGAGCGTGACGCGCATATCGTCACAGGAGGTCGATTCCTCTGGTCGACGCGCCGAGGCGGCGCCCGGTGGCCGCCAGGTAGCGGCGGATGGCGGCCCGGCCACTTTCCGGCTGTACGGGCACCTGGCGGTCCTTGCGGCCTTTGCCGAGGCGAACATAGAGCGCGGTCAGCGTGTCGGTCAGGTGGCCGGCATAGGCGCGCCGGGTGTTTTCGAGTCGATGGCGGCGTCGAGGTAGTCGGCGAGCACCTCCTGCAAGGGCGTCTCAGTGGCCAGGCGCCGGGCAACGCCGGCGCTTTGCCTGGCGATCACTCCCGTTTGCATGGCCGGTGTCCCATATTTCAGATAAGCATCCGATAGTGACTGTTACCGGCCTCGCTCATCTGTGATTGGGCCATGTCCTGTCAAGTGGTGTAAGAACGACCGACGCCATCGGTGCGTCGGGCAGGTTGATCACGCTGCTGTCTCAGTGATCGCTGGCATGTCCTCCGTGTCGATGGCGGCGTACGAGGCGGCGAGTGATTCCACGCTCATGTAGTGGCGGGTGACCGCCCACTCGTCGTGCTGTTCGGCGAGCACCGCACCCAGCAGTCGGATGATGGCCGCGCGATTGGGAAAGATGCCGACCACATCGCCGCGCCGGCGGAGCTCTTTGTTGAGCCGCTCCTGGGGATTGTTGGACCAGATCTGGCGCCAGTGTGGCTTGGGAAAGCCGGTGAACGCGAGCACATCGGGCGAGGCATCCGCGAGCAGGTGCGCAGCATCAGGGAAGCGCTCTTCGAGCTGCGCCACCACACGGTTGAGTTGCGCCCAGGTCGAGGCCGCATCCGGCTGCGCGAACACGGTGCGCACCAGCGTTGCCACCATGGGCTGCGCACTCTTGGGGACACGGGTCAGGAGGTTGCGCATGAAGTGCGTCCGGCAGCGCTGCCACGTGGTGCCGACCAGAACCGCACCGATGGCGTCCTTGAGGCCTTCGTGCGCGTCAGAGACCACCAGCTCGACACCGGACAGACCACGGGCCACCAGCGAGCGCAGGAATGCCGTCCAGGCAGCACCGTCTTCGCGGGTGACCACGTCCATGCCCAAGAGCTCGCGCTGCCCATCGCGGTTGACCGCCGTGGCGCAGATCAGCGCCACGTTGACGATGCGATGGTTCTCACGACACTTCAGCACCAGAGCATCGATCCACACGTAGCGGTACGGCCCAGCGTCCAACGGACGGCTCCGGAACGCTTCCACAATCGGGTCCAAACTCTTGGCCATCTCCGAAACCTGCGACTTGGAGATCCCGTCGATGCCCAGCGTCTTGACCAGACCATCGACACGACGCGTGGACACCCCGCGCACATAACACTCGGCGATCACCTGAATCATCGCCTGCTCGGCCCGTCGGCGTCGCTCCAGCAGCCAGTCGGGAAAGTACGTGCCGGTGCGCAGCTTGGGGACGGCCAGCTCGATGCTGCCTGCCCGCGTGTCCCAACTGCGCTCGCGATACCCGTTGCGCGAGTTGGTCCGTTCCGGCGTCCGCTCACCGTAGCCGGCACCGCAGCGCGCGTCCACCTCGGCGCTCATCAGGGCGTCCGCGAAGCTCGAGATCATCCCGCGCAGCAGGTCAGCATCGGCTGCCTCCACGTGGTTGCGAATCCAGCTTCGAGCATCCATGCTGTTCGTGGCCACTGTCGTCTCCTTGAAGTTGGTTGTGCTTCATCAAGGATGGCGCGGTGGTCGTTCTTTGTGGGCGGGTCAGGCTCCTCATACACCACGTCCGAGGACGCTACCTGTGATTGCCCGTGCAAGCGCCAAGCACATGCCGTGCAGTGCCGGGCGTTGCCTAGTAGACCGAGACGGCGTTCTGAAGGGAACCGGACGCCGGGCTGGGGCGCGGTGGTAGTCCCAGGTCAGCTCGGAGGATGCTGCTTGCGGCCCGCATCGAGGGCGCCTTCCCCCTTTGCTGGGCCAGGCGTTGTAGGTCGTCTCATTCGCAGCGTTCCGAGACCAACGATTAGACGCTCGAGGCGCCGTTTGTAGGATGGTCGGCGACACGACGCGCGCTGGGCCTCGATCGACTGAAGTGGTTCTGGATCTCCAAACGCTTGGAGCAGGGATTCAATGACCTTGACGTCTTCGGCATCAATCGGGCGAAGGGCCCGGAGTCCTGGCGAAAAGTACTTGCGTTTATCGTCGTCGGGGATCCAGTGCGAAACGGCTTCGACAACGTGAAGCTCGTCAAGCTCCGGGGCGACACCGAGCGTGTTCCTTGTCATTCGCAGGGCTAGGGCAGCGACTTCGCTCACAGCCAGTGATGATAGCTTCGGGCTGGCGTAGGAAAGGCCATGTCGCTCGCGATTGAGTTGTAACGTCAAAAGTCCCGATGAGCCACTCACACGTTGGGGGAGTTTTGGCTCGGCGGTCGAAGCCCACGACACGACTGATCCGAGTTCGGTGTTGATGCGGTAGGCCTTCACGCTGCTGAGGGTAGCTAGTGCACTGCGGCTGAAATAGCTTTCACATTCGGACGGCGGAGGACCTCGGCCGGAGTCTTCACCCAGGAGAACGGGTGCTTGTGTTCGTCCCAGGTGTCGAGGAAGCGCGCGATTGTGGCGATCAGTGCCCGAACACTGCGGAAGACGCCGCGCTGAATTGCCTGGCGATGGAGGATGGAAAACCAC
>JBDTFI010000351.1:0-3137 GCA_039938035.1 Acetobacteraceae bacterium
CGCTCCATTCGCACGACGAGCGGCGCGACTTCGCGTCGGCGCACCGGCTGCCCGGCATCGTCGCCATCGCGGCGGTCGTGGGCGGCGCCAGCGCCGTGGCGGCCTGGGCGCTGCTGCACCTGATCCGCCTGTTCACGAACCTGTTCTTCTTCCAGACGTTCTCCGACCATCCGGTTTCGCCTGCGACGAATACCCTGGGGCTGGCCGTCGTCGCGGTTCCGGTCATCGGCGGACTCATCATCGGATTGATGGCGCGTTACGGCTCCGAGAAGATCCGAGGTCACGGGATACCCGAGGCGATCGAGGCGATCCTGTTCAACAAGAGCCGGATGTCACCCAAGGTCGCTATCCTGAAGCCGATCTCGTCAGGCATCGCAATCGGTAGCGGCGGCCCCTTCGGCGCCGAAGGTCCGATCATCATGACGGGCGGCGCCCTCGGTTCGCTCGCGGGGCAGTTCTTCCACATCACAGGGGCCGAACGCAAGACGCTCCTGGTCGCCGGCGCGGTCGCCGGGATGACCGCCGTGTTCGGGACGCCGATCGCGGCAGTGATGCTAGCCGTCGAATTGCTGCTCTTCGAATTGCGGCCGCGCAGTCTGTTACCTGTGGCGGCGGCGTGCTGCGTCGCGGCGGCGATTCGCCCGTTCCTGATCGATGGCGGCACCCTGTTCCCACTTCATACGGCGCCCGCCGACCTCAAGACCCTCGGCTCCTGCGTCATCGCCGGGCTGGCCGCAGGCGCGCTCTCCTGGACGGTATCGACTTGCCTATACAAGGTCGAGGACCTGTTCGGTCGCCTTCGCATTCACTGGATGTGGTGGCCAGCCCTGGGCGGCGTGGTCGTCGGCATCGGCGGCTACCTGCAACCGCGCGCCCTGGGCGTCGGATACGACGTCATCGGCGATCTGCTGCAGAACCGCCTCGCGGCGGGGGTCGTCCTTGCGTTGATCGTATGCAAGGCCGTCATGTGGGTAGTGGCGCTGGGCTCCGGCACCTCTGGCGGCGTGCTGGCGCCGCTGCTGATGATGGGGGCTGCCCTCGGCGTGCTGATCGGGCCGCTGCTGCCCGGCAGCCAGCCGGCCTTATGGCCGCTCGTCTTCATGGCTGCAACACTCGGCGGGATGATGCGTGCGCCGATCATGGCTGTCATCTTCGCGCTCGAACTGACGCAGGATGTCAATGCGCTGCTGCCGCTCATGATCGCCTCGGCCGTGGCCTACGGCTTCACGGTCGTGACCATGTCGCGTTCGATCCTGACCGAGAAGATCTCGCGCCGCGGTCATCACATCTATCGTGAATACGGCATCGATCCGCTCGAGCGCCACATCGTGTCGGAGGTGATGACCGATAAAGTCGTGACCGTGGACGGAGAGTCCACGCTCGCGGATGCGCTCGCCCGGCATTTCGGAAGCACACAGCGTCATCGTTCGTTTCCCGTCCTGGTGGGCGACCGGTTGATCGGGATGCTCGATCGAGACACGCTGACGAGCGGACTGAGCCGGTCGAAAGTCGGCCAGGTCGCCGATCTCTTCGGCGCGAACGTGCCCACGATGGCGCTCGCCGACGAAACCTGCCGCGTCATCGCGACGCGTCTCGCCGTTCATGGGCTCGAGCGGCTCCCGGTGGTCAGCGATCCGCAGTCGCGCCGCCTGGTCGGATTGATCGCACGCAGCGATCTGATCAAGCCCTCGCTGGCCACCGAAGACGAGGAGAACCTCCACGAGCGCTTCTACAACCTTCCGCTCGATGCCGCCAGGGCGCGCTTTCGTTCGCTCACCGGTTTCTCCCGTCCGGATGAAGAGGATCGCTGAATTGAAGGCAGAGGTGTTGTTTCAATGGCTGGCACGTTGCACACAGCCTGGAAGCGTCAGAACCGGCGCGCGGCTCAGACCGAACGCGCCCGTTCATGATCTCGACCACCGGATGCGAAATTCAGGCGTAAGGTCAGTTTTCGCCACCAAGGCCCTGGTTGGATAGTCAGTGGTTCGCCAGCAAAGCGATGGATTGGCCCGCGCTGGCCGGCGAGCGTGACGCAGCTACCCCATCAGCACATTGACGATCGCATTGCCGATCCCCATCAACGCAGACCCCGAAATAAGACCCGCACAGATCGGCTCCATGCCCTCCACCCAGAACCGGTTCCCTCCCGACCCCGGACTCGAATAACGCCGCTTCATCGCCCAGAACACCATCGCGCCGGCCCACATCGCCAGCGTCGACTCGGGCGGTAGGACGACCCCGAGCCCGATGGACACGGCGGACAACGGGAACCGACCCCTCGTGACCATCCGCGCGACCTCGATCACCGCGGCGGCGATCGCGGCGACGATCATCGACACCACCGCCGAATGGGGCAACGAGCCCACGCCCTTCGTGATCAGTTCGGCGATCCCCTTCCACTGCTGCGCACCCGGGAACGCGAACTGGTCGGAGACCATCGTCGACACGGAGCGCACGCCATGCGCATCCGGTTGCAGGAACAGCAGAAAGAACAGCGGCACGCACGCGATCGCGCCCGAGAAGATGCCGATCACGTGGCCGACCGCCTGCTGGCGGGGCTTGCCGCCGAGCATGTAGCCGGGCTTGATGTCCGACAGGAGGTTCGCGGCATTGGCAGCGACCTCGGCAGTCATGCCCGCGGGAATCAGGTTGCTGGCCGGATTGGTCCGGTCGATCGCGCCCATCGTGAACTGCGTGATCTTCGATAGAGCCCCGGTGGGCGTCCACGACGTGAGCGCCATCGAGTTCGTGCAGATCACCGACAGCACCAGGATCAGCGGCAACGAGATCGCCGTCAGCAGCCACGGCACGCCGAAGAACGCATGGCTGACCCAGGCTCCCAGTGCGCAGAAGATCGGCAGGCCGATGGCGGAGATCCACAACGGGAACTCGATGTCCTTCAGCACGTCGGGACCGTCCGCCTTCGCGCGGCGCTTGAACAGGCCCTTGAAGATCTCGGGACGTCCGAACAGGCTCACCAGCGAGCCCACGACCATCATCGTCACCCCCCACCACAGCGACCACTGGTTGACGATCTCCGCGCGCGACAGCGGCACCACCGCACCGTCGGGGCCGACGCGGGCCACGATGTCACCGGCCTGGATCATGATCGGCGCGAGGATGACGAAGTTGACGAA
>JBDTFI010000352.1:0-5365 GCA_039938035.1 Acetobacteraceae bacterium
GCCGAGGTCTGGCCGAGCTGGACCAACGCGGTGAAGCAGGCCACCGGGCGCAAGGGCCGCGCGCTGTTCCTGCCGCTGCGCCGCGCGCTGACCGGTGAAGACCACGGGCCGGAGCTGAAGGAACTGCTGCCGCTGATCGGGCGCGCCCGGACGGCGCAGCGGCTGCAACTGGCGGCGGCGTAGGATTTGACGCTGCCTCTGATTGACGTTGGCCACGCGCGGGCGCGATGATCGGCAAACCGCCAAGGACAGAACCATGAACGTCGTTACGTCACCGGCCTCGCTCGCCAGGGTTTCCGAGCAGGAATGGAAGATCCGCTGCGACCTCGCGGCACTCTATCGGCTGGTCGCGCACTACCGGATGACCGATTTCATCTACACCCATATCAGCGCGCGGCTGCCCGGTGCGGCGCACCATTTCCTCATCAACAAGTACGGCGTGAACTTCCACCAGATGCGCGCCTCCGATCTCGTGAAGATCGACCTCGACGGCAACGTGGTCGAAGACGGCGCCGACCTGCAAAGCCGGCGGGTGAACGCAGCGGGCTTCACCATCCATTCCGCCGTCCACATGGCGCGCGAGGACCTGATGTGCGTCGTCCACACACACACCGCCGCCGGCATCGCGATCTCGGCGCAGAAGAACGGTCTGCTGCCGCTCTCGCAGCACGCCCTGAAATTCTACGGCCGCCTCGCCTATCACGGCTACAAGGGCATCGCTTTTGATACCGATCTGCGTACGCAGATCGTTCGGGACCTCGGCGAGCACAAGGCGATGGTGCTGCAAAACCACGGCCTGCTGGTCGGCGGCACGTCGATCGCCGAGGCGTTCCACATGATCTACATGCTCGAACGCGCCTGCCAGGCCCAGGTCGCCGCGATGTCCGGCGGCGCCGACCTTCTTGTCCCGCCCGACGAAGTCTGCCGCCACACTGCCGAGCAGTTCCGCGCGCAGGAGAACGACGAACATTACGCGATGGTCTGGTCGGCGGCGCTGGAGCTGATCGAGGGCGATCGGCCCGATTATCGGACGTGATGGCGATCATACGCTCCCGCGCGCCAGTCCGCACCGTCATGCCCGGGCTTGACCCGGGCATCCAGCGGACGCACGTACCGCTCCGGCAGTCCGCTGGATGGCCGGGTCAAGCCCGGCCATGACGGCAGAAGGCGCCGAACGCACTCCCCTCCTCTCCATCGAGAACCTGCGCACCGTCTTCCACACTCACCAGGGCCTGGTCGCCGCCGTCGACGGCGTCGATCTCTCCGTCGCCCGCGGCCGCACGCTCGGCATCGTCGGCGAATCGGGCTGCGGCAAGTCCATGCTCTCGCTGTCGGTCATGCGCCTCGTGCCCTCGCCGGGTCGCATCGAGACCGGACGCATCCTGTTCGACGGGACCGACCTCCTCACCCTGCCGCCGGCGCCGATGCGCGCCATCCGCGGCCGACGCATCGCGATGATCTTTCAGGAGCCGATGACCAGCCTGAACCCGGTGTTCACCGCCGGCGATCAGATCACCGAGGCGATGCGCGCCCATGACCGCGATGCGTCGTCGCACGCGCTGCGCGCCCGCGCGATCGAGGCGCTGGGCCGCGTCCGCATCCCCGCCCCGGAACGCCGCTTTGACGAATACCCGCACCAGATGTCGGGCGGGATGCGTCAGCGGGTGATGATCGCGATGGCGCTCGCTTGCGCCCCGGACTTGCTGATCGCCGACGAGCCGACCACCGCGCTCGACGTCACCGTCCAGGCCCAGATCCTCGACCTGCTACGCGAGTTGCAGCAGCAGAGCGGCATGGCGATCATCCTCATCACCCACGACCTCGGCATCGTCGCCGAGATGGCCGACGAGGTCGCGGTGATGTACGCCGGCCGGGTGGTCGAACGGGCCACCGGGGCAGCCGTGTTCGACGACCCGCAGCACCCGTACACGCTCGGCTTGCTCGGCAGCATCCCGCGCGTGGAGGAATCGCGCGCCCGTCTGATCGCCATCGACGGCGCCGTGCCGCCGCCCTTCGCGCTGCCCGAGGGCTGCCGCTTCCACCCGCGCTGCGTCTTCGCCGCCCCCAAATGCGTGCTCGCCCCGCCACCGCTTCGCGCGCTTTCGCCCGGCCACTACGCCGCCTGCATCCGCGCGCCAGTCGAAGCATTGGTGGCATGACCGCGCTGCTCGAAGCGGTCGATCTCGCCAAGCACTATCCGGTCCGTCGCGGCCTGATCCTGTCGCGCGCCGTCGGAATCGTGCGTGCCGTCGACGGCGTCTCCTTCGCCCTCGATCGCGGCGAGACGCTGGCGCTGGTCGGCGAATCCGGCTGCGGCAAATCGACGACCGCGCGCCTCGTCTTGCGCCTGATCGAGCCGACATCGGGCTCGGTGCGCTTCGACGGCAGCGACATCACCCATCTCGGTGGCGCCGCGTTGCGTCGGCTGCGCCGGCGGATGCAGATCGTCTTCCAGGACCCGTTCGCCTCGCTCAATCCGCGCATGACGGTAGGCGAGATTCTCGCCGAGCCGCTCGTCGTGCACGGTATCGGCACGCGCCGCGGGCGCGAGCGACGGGTCGAGGAACTGTTGGGCCTCGTCGGCCTCGCGCCGTACCACGCGCAGCGCTACCCGCACGAATTCTCCGGCGGGCAGCGCCAGCGCATCGGCATCGCTCGCGCGCTCGCCGTCGAACCCGACCTGATCGTCTGCGACGAGCCGGTCTCGGCGCTCGACGTGTCGATCCAGGCGCAGGTCATCAACCTGCTCAAGGATCTGCAGGCCCGCCTGGGCCTCGCCTACCTGTTCATCGCCCACGATCTCGCGGTGGTGAAGCACATGGCCGATCGCGTCGCCGTCATGTATCTCGGCCAGATCGTGGAGATCGCCTCGCGCGACGCGCTGTTCGCCGATCCGCGCCATCCCTACACGCGCACCCTGCTCGCCGCGATCCCCCGCCCTGACCCGCACCGCGAACGCAAGCAGGAGGTGGCGCAAGGCGACGTCCCCAGCCCGATGAACCCGCCCACCGGCTGTCGCTTTCACACGCGCTGCCCATTCGTGATCGAGCGTTGCCGGGTGGAGGCGCCGGCGCTGGCGCCGTGGCGCGAAGGCCACCTCGCCGCGTGTCACCGCGCCGCCGAATTGCCCGCCTATGCGCAGCAAGCGGCAGGTGGCATCGCGCCTATCGCCGCCCGCCGGCTCGCGTTGTACGAGGAACGCCGTGCCGCCCTCGCCGGCGTGCCTGGCTGAAGGGAAACCGCCGATGACCAACTCCACTATCGCCGCCCCGCGGTTTATGCTGATCGGCGGCGGATCGGTCGGGCAGATCGCCGAAGTGCTCGGCAAGTTCACCCTGTCGCGCCCGCTGATCGTGTCCGACAAGGTGATGGTCGGAACGGGGCTGATCGACAAATGCCTCGCCCCGCTCACCGCGGCCGGCATCGCGCATTCGGTGTTTTCCGATACCGTCTCCGATCCCACCGACACGGTGATCGAGGCGGGCGTGAAGGTCATCCGGGCGGGGAACTTCGACTGCCTGATCGGCTTCGGCGGCGGCTCGCCGATGGACACCGCCAAGGCGATGGCGATCCTCGCCGCCGGCGGCGGCAAGATGCGCGACTACAAGGTGCCCGTTTTCGCCGATCACGCCGACCTGCCGATCATCGCCATCCCGACCACCGCCGGCACCGGCAGCGAAGCCACCCGCTTCACCATCATCACCGACACCGAGCGCGACGAGAAGATGCTGATCGCCGGCCTCGGCGTCCTGCCGCTCGCCGCGATCGTCGATCACGAGCTGACCTTCACGGTGCCGGCGCGCACCACCGCCGACACCGGCGTCGACAGCCTGACGCACGCGCTGGAGGCGTATGTTTCCAAACGCGCCACGCCGTTCTCCGACGCGCTCGCCGTCTCCGCGATGGCGCTGATCGGACAGCATCTGCGCACCGCCTACGCCGAACCACGCAACGCAGCCGCGCGGGAGGGCATGATGCTCGGGGCGAACCAGGCGGGGCTTGCGTTCTCCAACAGCTCGGTCGCGCTGGTGCACGGCATGTCGCGTCCGATCGGCGCGCATTTCCACGTCCCGCACGGGCTGTCGAACGCGATGCTGCTGCCCGCCGTCACGCGCTTCTCGATCAGCGGCGCGCCCGCGCGCTATGCGGAGGCCGCGCGCCGCATCGGCCTCGCGTCCGACGATGACGCGGAAGGCGCCGCCTGCACCCGACTGGTCGGCGGGCTGGAGGCGCTGAACACCGCGCTCGCCGTCCCGACGCCCTCCGCGTTCGGCATCAAGGAGGACGCCTGGAACGCCAAGCTGTCCCTGATGGCGGATCAGGCGCTCGCCTCCGGCAGCCCCGCCAACAACCCGCGCGTGCCGAGCAAGGACGAGATCGTGGCGCTGTACCGCGAAGTGTGGACGGGCGCGGCGAGGAACGCGCGATGACGTGGACCGACCAGGTCGCGATCGTCACCGGCGCCTCCCGCGGCATCGGCCGCGCGATCGCGCAACGCCTCGCCGCCCGCGGCGCCGCGATCTGCGTGAACTACACGGCGAACGCCGAGGCGGCCGAGGCGGTCGTCGCCGAGATCACCGCGACCGGCGGACGCGCGATCGCCGCGCAAGCCGACGTCGCCGATGCCGACGCCGTCGCGCGTATGGCGGCGCGCGCGGAGGCCGAACTGGGGCCGATCACCATCCTGGTCAACAACGCCGGCATCGCCGTGCCTGGAACGCTGGAGACCTACGATCCGGCGGCGATGGAGCGGATGCGCCGGATCAACGTCGACGGCGTGATCCACACCATCCGCGCCGCAAGCCCGGGAATGCGCCAGCGCGGCTACGGCCGGATCGTCAACATTGCCTCGAACGCCGCGTTCGGCACTAGTCTTCCGGGAACCACTTTCTATGCCGCGACGAAAGCGGAAGTCCTGATCCTGACCCGCCGCTTCGCGATGGAACTGGGCCGGCAGGGGATCACGGTAAACGCCATCGCCCCCGGCTGGGTCGTCACCGACATGGCACGACGCGGGGCCACCGAGGAAGCGTTCGCGGCCCGCGTCCGCATGATCAGCGAACGCGCGATGGTCGGCCGCGTGGGCCAGCCGGACGACATCGCCAATGCCGTGGCCTTCTTGGCGGCGCCGGAGTCGGGGTTCGTGACGGCGCAGGCGCTGACGGTGGATGGCGGGCGGATGGATTATATCGGGCACGGATAAGCCGTCTCTCCGCCCGCGACGAGTCCCTACCCCCGCCCGAACGGATCCTCCGCATACCCCACCCCCATCAGGCACAGCCCCGCCGCCGGCGCGGTCGGCCCCGCCGCCGCGCGATCCCGCGCCGCCAGCACCGCCGCGACCCGCTCGACCGGCCAGCTGCCG
>JBDTFI010000353.1:0-4840 GCA_039938035.1 Acetobacteraceae bacterium
TTATCGGCTTGTACCGCGACGAGATTCTATGGGCGAAGGTGCGCGCCAACGCACTGGACCGGCTCCGCATCGAGAACAATCACGACCAGTACGCTGCATCGATCCGCAGTTTGCTCGAAGATTAGGGTGCTTAAAAATCGCGACTTTGGCCGATCGGGCCGGCCGTGAAGCTACAGACCGCCGGAATTTTGCCGTTGGCCCAGGCTATGGCAGCTGGCGCCGCAATCGTTTAGCGCGATGCCTCTGATAGGCCGCGATATTGCGGGCCAGCGGCAGGCGGCCGTCGAAGCGGAGATGAGTGATCGAAGCAAAGGCCGCCGTTTCGAGTTCTCGGGTGAACTCGAGGCGGCAGACAATCCCCCCTTCCTCGCCAGCGTAGCTGACCCAGCTGATCGAGCAGGTCGACGGTATGTCGCCGTTGGTGTTCTTCGTCCGAAGCGTCGCCGCAAGTTCGGGCGTCAGACGAGCGGGGAACGGCAACGCCGCTTGTAGCCTGGCGAGCAGTCGCTGCGCTTGATCGGGATTGTCGATCATGCCGCCTCAGCCAGTCCGGCGTTGTTGATCGGACACCAGTTCCACGGCAGCAGCGCGTGCAGTTCATGGGCCTTTGTTCGGCCGGAGACGACGCGTTCAAGCACGTCGGTGAGCCACGCCATTGGATCGACGCCGTTGAGTTTCGCCGTCTGGATCAGCGTCATTGCAATCGCCCAGTGGCGTGCTCCGCCGTCGGAACCCGCGAACAACGCATTCTTGCGAGTGAGCGTATGGGGCCGGATCGCCCTCTCGACGACGTTCGTGTCCATCTCGACGCGGCCGTCGTCGAGGAACACGATCAGGCCCGGCCAATGCCGTATCGCGTAGCGGATGGCCTTCGCCAGATCGGAGACGGCGGACACGCGCTCCCTGTGATCCTGCAACCAGGCATACAGCGCCTCCACGATCGGTCGACTTCGCTCCTGCCGTACCTGTGTCGACGGCGGTCAGAATCCGCGTGAATCCGGCGCTGACCGGGTTTGGTTGAGCCGCCGCGCGTCAGCTGGACCTGCCGGGGGGTCGGCTGCGGAGATGGGTTGCGCCGGCGGCAAAACAGGCTTGCAAGGACGAACGATCTGTCAGCGGCCTCGGCGGCGCGCCAGTAGACTGCCAGAATTGAGGGCAAGCACGGCGCCGAGCCCAACCTGTCAGTTCTGCATCGACGCCGTGCCCCACACCGTGCCGGGCACGAATGCAGGACGAGTATCCTGCCGATGATGGCGTTCGTCCACGCCTTGTCTGCGACAGAGGGCGCGGCGAGCCTGTATCAGCTCGTCTGTTCCTGTGCGCCGGCTGCCGCGCGCAGGTGATGATCTGCAGCTGCTGCGACCGAGGGCAGGTCTACTGCCGCCACGGCTGCTCCTCCCGGGCGCGCCGACGAACCCTCCGGGAGGCGGGCCAGCGCTACGGGAAGAGCCCGCGCGGTCGTCGGACGCATGCCGCCCGAATGGCCCGCTACCGGGCCCGACGAGAAAGAGTGACGCATCACGGTTCACTCCCGACGGCAGTTGGTGATGTGTTGTGGCCGGACGCAATGACGCTCACGCCCGACCACGTTTCCCCTGCCGACGGACATCGGCCACCGGCTCCGTACTGCGACTGGTGCGGCCGCTGCTGCTCGCCGCACCTTCGCCAGGGGTTTCTGCGTCGCCGCCGGCGTCGTCGCTTCCGTGTTGGACACGACCAGACGGGGCTTGTGCATCATGGTGACACCGCCTGACATCGAGGCGCAGGTCCTGCGCTACTATCACGCCGAGAAGTGGACAATCGGCACGATCGCGCGGCAGCTGCACGTCCATCACAGCGTGGTGCGCCGGGTGCTGGCGCAGGCCGGGCTGCCCGGCATCGGCGTCACACCGCGGCCGTCGCGGATCGACCCGTATCTGCCGCTTATTCGGGAGACCCTGGAGAAATTCCCGACCCTGACCGCGAGCCGCCTGTTCGTGATGGTGCGCGAGCGCGGCTATCGCGGCAATCCGGATCACTTCCGCCACCGCATCGCCTTGCATCGGCCGCGCCGCCCGGCGGAGGCGTATCTGCGCCTGCGCAGCCTGCCCGGCGAGCAGGCGCAGGTGGACTGGGGCCATTTCGGCCACCTGCAGATTGGCCGCGCCCGGCGTCCGCTGATGGCGTTCGTGATGGTGCTGAGCCATTCGCGGCAGATATTCCTGCGCTACTGTCTCGATGCCCGCATGGAGAATTTCCTGCGCGGTCACGTCGCCGCCTTCACGGCCTGGGGCGGCGTTCCCCGGGTTCTGCTCTACGACAATCTCAAGAGTGCGGTGTTGGAGCGGCGTGGCGATGCGATCCGCTTCCATCCCACTCTGCTGGCCTTCGCCGGCCACTACCGCTTCGAGCCGCGCCCGGTCGCGGTCGCGCGCGGTAACGAAAAAGGACGCGTCGAGCGTGCCATCGGCTACGTCCGGGGCGCCTTCTTCGCGGCGCGCAGTTTCACCGATCTGGACGATCTCAATGCCCAGGCGGAAGACTGGTGCCGTGGGCTGGCGGCCGACCGGCGCTGCCCGGGCGAGCCGGACCGCACGGTGCGCGAGGTGTTCGCCGAGGAAGCGCCGCGGCTGTTGCCGCTGCCGGACAATCCCGTGCCGCTGCTCGAACGCGTGGCGGTCAAGGTCGGCAAGACGCCTTACGCACGCTTCGATCTGAACGACTATTCCGTCCCCCACACGCAGGTGCGGCGGGTGCTGACGGTGCTTGCCGATACGCACGAGGTGCGGATCATCGAGGGTGCGCATGTGCTCGCCTGCCATCGCCGCAGCTACGATAAGGGCGCACAGATCGAGCAGGACGACCACCTCCGGACCCTGGTCGCGCACAAGCGCGCCGCCCGCCAGCATCGGGCCACCGATCGCCTCGCCCAGGCGGCCCCGGCCAGCCAGGATCTGCTGCTGCGCGCCGCCGAGCGCGGCGCCAACCTCGGTGCCATCACCGTGGGCCTGACGCGACTGCTCGACCGCTACGGCGCCGCCGAAGTGCAGGTCGCCATTCGCGAGGCGCTCGATCGCGGCGTGCCGCACCCCAACGCCGTCCGCCTCGCGCTGGAGAAGCGGCGCGAAGCGCGCGGCGACGTGCCGCCGATCGCCACCGAGTTGCCGGCCAGCGTGCGGGCGCGCGATGCGCCGGTACGGCCGCACGCGCTGGATAGCTACGATCAGCTCAAGGATGCCGCCGATGAGTGATCCCGCCCTGCGCACCCGCGCCGAGGTGCTGCATCTGCACGGCCTGCTCGCGCACTGGCCGGAAGTCGCCGCGTCCGACTGGGTCACGAAGCTACTCGACTGGGAGGAACAGGAGCGCCGCCGGCGCAGTCTGGAACGACGCCTGAAGGACGCGCATATCGGCCGCTTCAAGCCGCTCTGCGACTTCAATTGGGCGTGGCCCAAACGCTGCGACCGGGGCGCCGTCGAGGCGCTGATGGCGCTCGACTTTCTCACCGACGCCACCAATGTCGTCCTGGTCGGGCCGAACGGCGTCGGAAAGTCGACGCTGGCGCAGAACATCGCCTACCAGGCGCTGATCGCCGGCCACACCGTGCTGTTCACCAGCGCCGGGCAGCTGCTCGGCGACCTTTGTGCGCTGGACAGCGATTCCGCCCTGCGGCGTCGCCTGCGCCACTACGCCCACCCGCAACTGCTGGTGATCGACGAGGTCGGCTATCTCTCCTACTCCAATCGCCATGCTGACTTGCTGTTCGAGCTGGTGTCGCGGCGCTACCAGGTCAAAAGCACGCTGATAACCACCAACCGTCCGTTCGCGGAATGGCGCGAGGTCTTCCCCAACGCCGCCTGCGTCGTCTCGTTGATCGATCGGCTCGTCCACAACGCCGAAATCATCGCCATCGACGGCGACTCCTACCGTCTCAAGGAAGCCCGCGAGCGCACCGAACAACGCGCTCGCCAGCGCCGCGCGGAAAAGCCATGAGCGAGCCGACCGACCTGCCGCCCTCGGCCCCATCCCTCTGGGCCACCCATGTCCTCATCCCGACCCTGTGGACGCCCGAGCAGGCGCTCGCCGTGTTCGAACTGCTCGACGACCTGCGGGAGAAGATCTGGACGCTATACGGCGGCCAAATCCAGGCCATGCTCAAGGACGAGCAGCAACACGGCGACGCCGGCGCCCGGGGCGAGGACGTGTCCTGCGACGATCACTCGTTCTGAGCCGCGCGGTCGCCGCCGGCGACGTGAAGCGGCCCCGCTCGGCTGGCCATCCGACCCGGGAGATGAGGTGAAGCGACCGGCGTTCTGGTCTCTATGAAAATCAAGCTTGCTTGCTGTTGATGTGGCGGCTGTGGGTATGTGGACAACGCGCTTGCGTTGTCCACAGCGCAGCGTCATATCCATAGCCGTCGCTCCGAATGCGCCCGTGCAGCCCCCTACGTCGACCAGCGTGCCGGTCAAGATGAAGCTGGTGAACTGGCTCCCGCCGCTGCCCAGCCACCCCGCCGATCAAGCCCCCATCAAACCACATCTCATCGTCCGCCCGGTCGTCCCGGCGCGCCCCAACACCATTCACCCGCGGGATCCGACCCATCGACCATCACACATCCGTAAGCGGCGCGCCGGAATTGCGCGCTTTCTCGCCGCCGCTGACAACCGGCCCCTGTTTCGCCGGATTGCGGCGGCAAGGGGCATAAACGGCCCCGGATGCAGTCACGGGCACAAAACACAAAAGGCTATCCACCGGCCTTAAAAGCTCCAGCACGATCCCGGCCCATTGCTGAGCCGGGAGCGGCGAAGGCCTCAAGCCCGGCATCCATAGCGCCGGTTGGAGCGGACCCGGTCGATATTTT
>JBDTFI010000354.1:0-16306 GCA_039938035.1 Acetobacteraceae bacterium
TCCGCCGGGCAACGTCGATCCGGGGATGAAGGTCCGGCCGCCGCCCAGCAGGGAGTTCCCGATGCCGGTGATCCCGCCGCCCGGAACGACGGGCAGCGCCCAACCCAACGCCGTTCCGAAGTAGCGCCGGTCATTTGTAATAACCGGCGATCACCATGAGGTCGGTGCCTGGTACCAGCTTGACGAAGGACTCCTTGTCCTGGACCTTGCCGGTCGCCGGATTGGGCCAGATGTAGCCCACCCAGCCCTCGCCGGCCGACGAGCGGGCCAGTTTGACCTGATCGGAGACCGTGTCCCCGCCGTTGGTGTCGAGGAGTCCCACCGGGGACTGGCCCACCAGCGCCGGTTTCAGTGGATAGCAGACCCAGCGCTTATCCGTGTTGATGACGTAGACATAGGTGTCGCCATGCCAGAACTCGCTGTTCGGCCGTGCGAAGACGTTGCAGGCCCCGGCGAGGCCCTTCTGCGCCACCAGCGCCACGCCCTCGTCCACCAGCCGCTTGACCTCCTCCCGCGGGGTCTCCGCGGCGACGGCGGCGACCGCCGAGCCGGCGAGGAGCAGCGTCCCCGCCCAAGCCAAAAGCCGGTTGCGTCTGATCATGCCTCCCCCCTTTGCAGCTCGCGCAATGAGTACGCCGTGACCGGCCGACTGATGCCTTTCAGCGAGAACGGTCCGACCGGGTCGGCCGCGATCCGGCCTTCGAGCAAACCCGCGATCCGCTGCGAGATGAGAATCTGATCGGCGTGCGCCTCGCTGCAAAGCCGGGCCGCGAGGTTGGCGACGGTGCCCATGGCCGTGTAGTCCTGCCGGCCCTCGAACCCGACCACGCCGAGCGTGGCGAAACCGAACGCGATGCCGACGCCGAAACCGAGTTCAAGGCCGCGCTTGCGCCATCGCGTCGACAGTTCCGCCATGCGCTCGCGCATGTCCAAGGCCATGCGGATCGCCCGCAGCGCCGGATCCGGACACGGCACCGGATCGTTGAGCACCACCATCAGCCCGTCGCCGAGGAACCGTTCGAGCGTGCCTTCATGGCGAAAGACGATCTCGCCGAGTGCCGCGTGATATTCGCGGATCGTCCCGATCATCTCTTCCGGCTCGGAGGTTTCGGCGAACGCGGTGAAGCCGCGCAGGTCGGCGAACACCACCGCCACCTCCCGGCGATGGCTCTCGAGCGTCAGCTCCGCACCGCCCGACATCACCAGATCGGCGAGTTGCGGGGCCATGAAGCGTCGGAGGCGGCTCATCCTCTCGATCTCGGCGATCTGGCTCGCGACCCGCTCTTCAAGTTTGCCGTTCCATTCCGCGAGCTGGCGGGATTGCTCGGCCACCATGTCGTGCAGCTGCTTGACCCGCAGGAGCGAGCGCACGCGCGCGACCAGCGCCACCTGGTCCACCGGCTTGGTCACGTATTCGTCGCCGCCGCTGTCAAGGCCCGCGATGATGTCGTGCTGGTCGGTGCGCGCGGTGACGAGAATAATGGGCATGAACGGCAGCGAGGGATCGCCCTTCAGCTCCAGGCAAACCGCGAAGCCGTCCAGCTTCGGCATCATCACGTCGAGCAGCAGCAAATCGGGCCGCTCCCGCCGGGCCATCGCGACCGCTTCCTCGCCGTCGCGCGCGGTGATGACGTCATAACCCTGGCTGCGCAGCCGGGCCTCCAGGATCTCGACATTGGCGGGATTGTCGTCGGCCACCAGGATGAGGGCTGGGTCTCTCACACGCCATCCTCCTTGGGCAGCAGGCCGCGGATCATCGCCAGCAGCTTGCGCGGGCTGAACGGCTTGGCGATGTAGGCGTCCGCGCCAGCGGCGCGCGCGCGTTCCTCGTCGCCGCTGAGCGCGTACGAGGTGGCGACGAGCACCGGGATCAATCGCAGCTCGGGGTTGGCCTTGATGGCGCGCGTGGCGCCGAGCCCATCCAGCTCGGGAAGCTGCACGTCCATCAGGATCAGATCGGGACGATGCAGTTCGGCCATGCGGACGCCCTCGACGCCGTCCACCGCCTCGATCACCTCGAAGCCGACGCTGCCGAGCAGGTCGCGCACGATGCGGCGATTGTCGGGGTGGTCCTCGACGACGAGGATGCGCCGCGTCATGCCGGCGCCATGACCGTGGCCGGATGCAGGCAAAGGGTGAACGAAAATGTCGCGCCCTGGCCGAGAGCGGAGGTCACCCACAGGCGCCCGCCATGCAATTCGACGATGCGCTTGGATATGCTGAGGCCCAGGCCGGTGCCGCCCTTCTGCCTTGTGATCGAATCATCGACCTGCTGGAACTCGGCGAAGATGCGGACCTGGTCCTCGGGCGCAATGCCGGGACCTTGGTCGGCAACGTCGACCCGGATCGTGTCGGCCTCGCGTTCGACCCTGATCTCGACAACGCCTCGATCGCTGAATTTGATGGCATTTCCGACCAGGTTCATCAGGACCTGGGTGATGCGGCGTTCGTCGCCGGTGGCTGCCGGCAGGTCGGGCGGCAGCACCGCGCGCAATGTCAGGCGCTTTTCAGCCGCGAGAGCCTCGGTCGCGCCGGTCACCATGTTCACGATGTCGGCCAGAGAGAATGGGGCCGATGCAAGGACCAGTTGGCCCGCCTCGATCTTCGACAGATCGAGCACGTCATTGATCAGCGCGAGCAAATGGCGCCCGTTGCTGTCCAGCCGTGCGAGCACGTCGTTTGCCCGGACCGGCAGCTCGCCATAGATGCCGTCCTCCAGCAGTTCCGCGTAGCCGAGGATGGCGTTCAGCGGGGTGCGAAGCTCATGGCTCATGTTCGCGAGAAAGCGGCTCTTGGCGACGCTCGCTCCCTCGGCCTGTTCGCGGGCCTGTTCGAGTTCGCTCACCTGGCGCTGCAACTGCGTCGCCATGGACAGAAACGCCCTCGCCAGCGTGCCGATTTCGTCGCGCTGTTCCAGGGCGGGCACGGCAGCGAGCTTCGTGGCTGGCCTGAAGTTGGCCACGCTCTGCGCCAGCCGCTCGATCGGATTGCTGATCCGCCGACCGACCAGCAGCGTGACGATCGAGGAGACGACGATCGCGAACAGGCCGAGCACGCCGAAGCCGATTTTGAGGTATTGGCTTTCCGCCCGCGTCCCCAGATAAGCGGCCTGGCTGTCCGCGGTCGCGGCGTGAACCATCGCGTCGAGGCTGCCGATGAGGGTCCGGAAATGCTGATCGGCGCTCGCGAGGAACGGGATGGCGAAGGTCCGGTCGACCCGCGACATGGTCACCACCTGCTCCGCCGCCGGGACATAGACGTCAAGAGCGGCGTCGGCATGTTGCCACAACGCGCCTTCCGCCTTTGATGTGTAGCTTGCCTTCAGCGCACCGAGCGACAGTCGCGCGGCGGCCAGATTGACGCCCATCTCGTTGGCCAGCGCGTTGAGCTCGGTATCGCCGATGCCGCTCTGGGTGAGCGCGAGCAGGCGCGACACGTCGCCATGCGCCGCGGTGACATCGCGGTTGATGGCCTCGGTCTCGTTGGCCTTGAGGAATGCGCCGTCCACGACATCGCGCATCACGCTGCTCTGGTGCGCGATCATCAGCAGGGAGGAAAGGACGGAGAGCAGCAGGAAGGCCATCAGGATGATCGGCGCCAGGAAGACCTTGCGCGCGATGGGCAGATCGTCGAGCACGTGGTGCCAGGAGGGCTTCAGGCGCATGTCTCGGTCGGCCTATTTGTAATAGCCTGACACCGCGAAGAGGTCGGTGCGGGGGATGGCGATGACGAAGCTCCGCTTCGGCTGGATCTTCCCGGTCGCCGGGTTGTTCCATCGGTAATCGACCCAGCCCTGTCCCGCCGGCGACCTTACGATGGCGATCTGCTCGGGAAGCATCGCCTTCCCGTCGGGGTCGCGGATTTCATACGCTGACTGCCCCTCGGCCTGGGGTTTCGGCGGGAAGCACCGCCATCGCCCCTGAAGGTCCATGATGAAGGCGTAGGTATCGCCTTGATTGAAGCGGCTGCCGGGCGCCTCCATCGTTCGGCACGCACCGGGCAACCCTTGTTTCGCGACCAATTCCGCCGCCTCGGTCGCCAGCGTGCGCGCATGATCCGCCCGCGGCTCGGCGGCGCGCGCGGTGCTGAGCACGGCTCCCAACAGCAGTCCGGCCAGAATGCAGGACACCGTCCACGTTTGGGCCGCCATCCCCGGTTTCCTCCCGTTTGTTCTACCTTCTTGGGCCGATGTTACGGCGAAGTCAGACGCCCCGATAGTAGGGAAACATTACCAGATCACCGCTATCGGATTGCCGCGCCGGTCAAGCGTGACCTTTGTGCGAGGATATTTGCATTTTGATAAGCGTAGAGGCTCACCTATCGCGCTGACCGCCCGCTACGGCAGCGCCGGCCGCCACGCGTCCTCCACCCCACGCACGCGGGGCAGCAGGATCATGTCCCACGGGCCCGGCATCGGGCCGACCGGGACATGCACCAGCGCCGGCGCGTCGGCGGCGAATGCCTCGCGCAGGCGCGCCTCCAGTTCATCCGGCGTACGCGCGAGATAGGCGCCGGCGCCGAAGCTGCGGGCGTAGGCGACGAAGTCGGGGTTGGCGAGATCCGAGGCGATCACGCGGTTGCCGTACTGCTGTTCCTGGATGCGCCGGACGTTGCCGAAGGCGCCGTCGTCGAACACCACCGCGACGACCGGCAGGTGATGACGCATCGCCGTCGCTAGTTCCTGCGCCTGGTACATGAACCCGCCGTCGCCGGCGACGCAGAGCACCTTGCGTCCTGGCAGCGCTGCTTGCGCGCCAAGCGCCGTGCCGTAGCTCCAGCCGAGATTGTCCTGATAGCCCGGCGACAGGTAAAGGCGCGGCGCGCGCACCGGCCAGGCGAGCCGGCTGATGAAGCCAAGCTGGGTCACGTCCTCGACGAAGATGCCGTCCTCCGGTAATGCGGCGCGCATGGCGCGCAGGAAGCCCATTTGCGGCTCCATGCGGGCGAGGCGTTCATCGAACCAGGCGCGTGTGTCGGCCGGGGCGTCGCCCCAGAGGCGGGGCCTCGTGGGCAGCGCATCACCCAGCGCGCGCAGCGCGTCGGCGGCATCGGCGATGATCGCGCAATCCGGGCGGCGGAAGCGGTCGGGTTCGGCGGGATCGATGTCGATGCGCACCACCGGCAGCGACTTGTCGATCCCCCATACGCTTTGCTGCCAGTAGAGCCTCGTGCCGACGGCGAGAACGGCGTCGGCCTCGCGCCAGTAGCGATGCCCCTCGGTGAACGACACCGCGAGGGGATGGGCGGTCGGAATGGCGCCGCGTCCGCGGCGGAAGGTGGAGACCGGGGCGCCCAGCGCCACGGCGACGCGCAGCAGTTCCGGGCCGGCGTCGAGCGCACCGCCGCCGGCGATGATCAGCGGGCGCCTGGCCTTGCCGAGAATGTCGGCGGCGCGCCTGATCGCATCGGGATCGATCGGCGGCACCACGCGCGCCAGTGGATCGGACCCCTCCGCCGGACCCGCCATGCCCCACACGTCGATCGCGCATTCCAGCGCCACCGGTCCGGGCCGGCCGGAGATCGCTTCGCGCACCGCCTCGGCGATCAGTCGTCCGGCCTCGTGCGGGGCGCGGATGCGGGCCGCGTGTTTGGTGAGATGGCGCAGCAGGCCGAGCTGGTCGGGGATTTCGTGCAGGTGTCCGTGTCCCTGATCGATGGCGAAGGATGGGATCTGGCCCGCCAAGGCGAGCACCGGTGCGCCCATGCCGAACGCGGTCAGCAGCGCCGCCGAGGCATTCAGCAACCCCGGTCCCGGCACCACCGAGAACGCCTGCGGCTTTCCCGTCACCAGCGCGGCGCCGAGCGCCATGTAAGCGGCGGTCTGCTCGTGGCGGGTATGGATCACCCGCAACCGGTCTTGCGCCGCGTGCGCCGCGTCGAACAGATGGTCGTTATGGACGCCGGGCAGGGCATAGAGCGTGTCGATGCCGTGCCGGATCAGGCTCTCGATCGTGGCACTCGCGGTCGTCATGCGGTCCATGGGCGGGCGCTCCTAGGCTGTCGGCCCGACCCGCATTATTTCCACCGCCCGGGCGTGGCTGCGAAGCTCGACAAGGCGCTTGTCGCCCCGCGTCACCTCGAATTTCGTCGCCTCGCCGTCACGGAAGAAGCGGATGTCGAGGGTGTGGTTGCACACCCGCACGTCGGTCAGCGTGATCTCCGGCAGCCACTCCGGCAGGAACGGATCGACATACATCCGTTCGTTCGAAGCGTCCGGCTGGATGCCGAGGAGCGCCTGGACGAGCATGAACGCCGATCCCGCGGCCCAGGCCTGCGGCACGTTGGCACCGAGATATTGCACCGGGAAGCCACCGTCCGTGCGCTGCACGCCGGCGTAGAGCTCCGGCACCTGGCTCATCTGGAAATGGCCCGCCGCTTCCAGGATCGCGCGGGCGATCTCCGCCGCCTCGGCATGGAATCCGTAGCGCTTGAAGCCCTCGGCGATGATGCCGTTATCATGCGGCCAGACGGAGCCATTCTGGTAGGAGTAGGGATTGAACGCCGGATGCTTCGCCGACAGGGTGCGCAGACCCCAGCCGCTGTTCATGTCGGGTTCCATGAACCGGGCGACCACGCGCGCGGCGCGATCCGGCGGCACGATGCCGCAGAACAGGCAATGTCCGGGGTTGGACGCGACGCTCAGCACCTTCTTCTTGTCGCCATCCAGCAGGTACGCATAGAAGCCGCTCTCTTCGTCCCAGAACGCCTCGTTGAAGTGATCGAACAGGCGCTGGGCTTTGTCGCGCAACGTCTTGGCGCGATCCCGCTTGCCGAGGAAGTCGAACACCTCCGCCATCCCCAGCCACGCCGCGTAGACGTAGCCCTGCAACTCGCACAGCGCCTTCGGCCCCTTCACCGGCGTGCCGTCGGCATAGCGGACGGCGTCACCCGCGTCCTTCCAGGACATGTTGTCATAGCCGGCGGGCGATCGCGTCTGGTACTCCTGGAACCCGTCGCCGTCGCGGTCGCCCCAGTTGTCGATCCAGTCGAGGCACCCCTCGGCGTTGACCATGTGCCGATCGAGCAGCGTGCGATCGCCAGTGGCGCGCCAGGCGGCGTGCAGGGTCATGAGGTAGAGCGGGGTCGCATCGGCGGTGCCATAGTACGGCGTGTGCGGGATCAGCTTGAAATGCGCCAGTTCGCCGACCCGCAGCTCGTGCAGGATCTTGCCCGGTTCGGCGTCGCGGTAGTCGTCGCGCGTCTTCGCCTGCCATTGGCCAAGCACGTCGAGCGCGCCGCGCGCGAACTCCGGATACACGAGCACGGTCTGCAAGGAGACGATCAGGCTGTCGCGGCCGAACAGGGCGACGAACCACGGCAGCCCGGCCGCCGGGACGAACACCATGTGGTCGGTCCCGGGGAGCGGCAGGCGCAACGCGGACATGTCGTCCACGGCCTGACAATAGAAGCGATCGAAGTCGACGTTGGGCGTGCTGACCTTCAGCACGCGCCGGCGCCACTCCCGCCGCTCCTCGGACTCTTCAGAGCTTTCGGCCAGGTTGGGACATCCGTGCGGCGCGTGGAATTCCTTCTCGCCATTGTCGAGGTCGTACAGCAGGCAGGTGTGCCAGGTGCGTCCGGGGTCGATCCGCACCTCGAAGCTCAGCCGGCCGTTGGCATAGACCGGCTCCGAGGGGTTGCGTCGGGGCGACACGCTGATCGCGCGCAGGAAGTCACGGTTGCGGTAGGTCGTCGTCAACTTTCCCTGCTCGGCCGCGAACTCCGTGACGATGCGCCCGCGCCGTACGGCGTGGCCCTGCTTGACCTCGAAAATATCGGCGAAGTCCGAGCGCAACGAGATCTCGATGTTGAAGCGCACCGGGCGCAGCCCGTAATTCGTGATGTCGAGGTCCTCATGCAGGCCGCCCGTCATCATGCGGCCGATGCTGAGCGACAGGGTGCGTTCCGCGATCGGCCCGTCCTCGGTGTCGAACTGCCGGTTGGTCAGATAGATGCGGGCGCAGTCGTGCGTCAGTGCCCCGCCGTTCAGCAGATCCCAGTCCACGCCGTTGGCCTGGATGCCCCAGACGCTGAGGATACGGGTGTCGTAGAAATAGAGGCCATGATCGGTCGGGAACGTGATCTGCCCGTCCGGTTCAGTGACGAGGACGGACAGACCCTGGTGGATGGCGATCTGCGGCGGACCGACCTGGACCTTGAAAGCCATGAGCGTCTCCTTGGCGGCAATGGTTGGGCGTCTGGGGGCGAGAACGATTAGCCCGCGAGTGGGTCTTTGTCGCGTGCGATCCAGCAATGGCCAAACGAGCCTCAAGCCGTTGCAACCTAGGATTGTATGACGGAGAATCTCCTGCTTGTCACAAATTAACAATTGCCTTAGGTTTGACGGGGAGTTAACGTGCGTGTCACTTCAAGCGCATGGAAGGAAACAAAGATCATGAGACGAGTACTTTTGGCTAGCACCGCGGCAGCGGCGGTCGCTGTCGCTGGCCTGTTGCCGGCGGCTGCCGCGCCGACCGCCTTTGGCAGTGTCTATGAAGTGACCTCCGGCGTTGCGGGCAACGCAATCCCCGGCAATGTACCGGCCGGCCCCGCCGACGTGACATTCACGGCGCCGTCCAACCCACTGAGCTTCAACAGCAATGGCTCGTCCGACTACACAATCGGGTCGTTCCTGGCGACGGGTGGCGCGACCATTTTAACCGGTGCCGGTCACCTCGGGGACACGTTGGACGGCACGCTCTTTAACTTCACCGGCACGGTAACCGTGACGAACGGCGAGAAGTTCACGGCTGGGCATGACGACGGGATGACGCTTGTGATCGGTGGAGTGACCGTGATCGACGTCCCTGGCCCGACCTCATTCACACTCTCCACTTCCACCTACACCGGGCCGACCGGCAATGAGCCGTTCCAACTGGTGTATGGGGAGTGTTGCGGGGCGCCTGGGGTCCTGAACGTTGATCTGCCCCTCGTGTCCCCGGTGCCGGAGCCGGCGCCGCTCGCGGTGCTCGGGATCGGGCTCCTCGGCCTGGGCTTTATACGGCGCAGAAAAACGCTCTGAATCGAACGACTGACTGGCCTTCGGAAGGCGGCGCTCCACGGCGCCGCCTTTCGTTTGTTCGGATTGGATGGTACGCTCGTTCTCGTGATCGATCGGACGACATAGCAAAATGGGCCAAGCCGGCGCCCCGGCCACCGAGACCCGGAAGGTTGGGCGGAACGATCCTTGCCCCTGCGGCAGCGGACGGAAATTCAAGCAATGCTGCCAGCCGAGACAAACCCGTGGCGTCGATGGCGCAGCGCCGAACCGGGCTGGGCCCGGGCAGCCCACGCCGGCGGTCGCACACGAACTACAGGCGCATCTTCGCGCGGCAAAGCGTCTGCGAGAGGCCGGGCGGTGGGAGGAGTCGATCGCCGCGTTGCGCGAGATCGCCCGGCTCGACCCCCTCCGCGCCGAGGCCCACCACGACCTGGGCCTGACGTGCCTTCGTTGCGGTCATATGGCCGACGCCGCCGCCAGCCTGCAACGCGCCGTCGAGCTGCGCCCCGGCTTTCCCAGTGCCCTATCGAATCTCGCCGATGCGCTGGATCGGCAGGGGCGCGAGCAGGAGGCGTTGCCAGTCTATCATCGCGCGAGCCGTGCCGCCGAGGATCCGATCGAGCGAGGGCTGAACCTGGCCAAGGCGCTGCTGATCGAAGGAAAGTTGACGGAAGCGGAACAGGAGCTCCGCCGGCTGCTGGCTTTGGCGCCGGAGCGCGCCGGACCGCATTATTACCTTGGCCACGTCCTGTCATTGCGTGGCCGGTTCGAGGAGGTGGTGCGGCACCTGGCCCGTGCGATCGAACTCGCGCCGGAGGCGCCTTTCGCCTTCCACGACCTGACAATCGCAAAGCGAATGACAGAGGCCGACCGCCCCTTGATCGCACGGATGGACGACCTCGCCGCGCGCCCGAGCCTGGACGAGCCGCTGCGGATCAACCTGCGTTTCGGCCTGGGGAAAGCGTTCGACGACCTTGGCGAGCCCGCGACGGCGATGCAGCACTACGATGCGGCCAATCGGCTGAAGGCGAAGTGGGTGCGCCTCGATCGCGCAGGGCTGGTCCGGCACTTCGACAGCCTGATCGCCGGATTCAGCGTGGAGACGCTCGAGCGGACGGGGCGCCTGCTGGCACGGCCGACCGCCCCGGGAGACGACATGCCGGTGCTGATCCTGGGAATGCCGCGCTCGGGCACCACGCTGGTCGAGCAGGTGCTGTCATCGCATCCCGCGGTGGGTGCCGGCGGCGAGCTGTCGTTCTGGAAAGACCGGATCGACGCCTGGCAGGCTTCCAGGCAGCGCGCCATCGAGGCGCCCGCTGTCGTGCAGGCCGCTGCGGATTATCGCACGAAACTGCGCGGGATCGCCCCGGAGGCGCTGCGCGTTACCGACAAGACGCCTGGCAATTTCTCGCGAATCTGGTTGATCCGGCTGGCCTTCCCGGAGGCGCGCATCATCCACTGCCGGCGCCATCCCGTCGATACCTGCCTGTCGATCTTCTTCACGCATTTCAAGGGCCACCAGGATTACGCCTACGACCGCGGTGACCTGGTCTTCTACTATCGCCAGTACCAGCGGCTGATGGATCACTGGCGGCGCGTGCTGCCGCCCGATCGCTTCATGGACGTGGATTACGAGCGGCTGATTGCCGATCGCGAGGCAATGACCCGTCGGCTCGTGGCGTTCTGCGGGCTGGAGTGGGACGATGCCTGCCTCGCGCCGGAGCGGAACCAGCGCGCGGTGAATACCGCGAGCCGCTGGCAGGCACGCCAGCCGGTCTATACGACCTCGGTCGAACGCTGGCGCCGATACGAGCCGTGGCTTGGCGAACTGCGCGAGCTGATGGCCGACGCGGCGCCGGCCGAACAAGCCTCCGCATGACCGATCGGCCCTCGCGCGAGTCCTTGATCCAGCACGCCTTCACTGAAGCCGGCCGCATCGCGCGCTCGGACGATCTGTTGAGGCGGAAACTGGATACCGGCTCTGCCGGAGACCCGTTGCCCGGGCTGTCGGGACGAAGCGCGGGCGCCGCGCCGCCCGATGGCCGGGCAGCCAAGGAACATCGGCGGCGCGGGCTGCAACTTCTTCAGATCGGACGGGTCGGCGAGGCCATCCTGGTTCTGCGAAAATCGGTCCTCGCGGATGCCGCGGACCCTGACGCACACTATGCGCTCGGCGTGGCCCTGCTGCGCGACGGACAGTTCGCAGCGGCCGCCACCAGCCTGTCGCAGGCGATCGCGCACAAGCCCGATTTCGCAATCGCCTATCGCGACCTGGGCAACGCGCTCGATCGACAAAGCCTCGATGTCGAGGCGATGGAGGCGTTCCGGCACGCGCTTGCCCTGTCGCCCAAGCTTACCGGCGTGCATCAACGCCTGGGTGAACTTTGCGAACTGCGCAGCGACACCGAGGGAGCGATCGCCTGCTTCAGACAGGCGGCGGCAGCTACCCCGAACACAACCACAGGGCGCCTCTGTCTGGCCAGGGCGCTGGTTTTGGAGCGCGAAACCGATGCGGCCGCGTCGCTGCTCCGCAAGGCCATCGCATTGGATCCGACAAGCAGCGACCTCCACAATGTGCTCGCCGCCCTGCTGGTCAGCGAAGGCCGCGTGGAAGAAGCCGTCGAGCACTATGATACGTCGCTGCGGCTCAACCCGAGGCTGTTTGGTTCCTGGAGCGGGATCGTCAGGGCGAAGAAGTTCCGCGCCGCGGATCGACCCATCATCGGACGGATCGAGGCAGTGCTCGCGCAGGGTCCGCTGCACGACCAGGAACGGATGATCCTGCATTTTGCGCTGGGCAAGATACACGACGACCTTCATGAATACGCCGAGGCGATGCGGCAATTCGATGCGGCCAACGATATAAGAAGCCTTTCGCTGAAGACCGATCGCGTCGGTCCGGCGGCGTCGGTGGACTGGATGATCGAGCGATTTACTCCGGACCTATTCGATCAACTCGCTCCCTTCCGAACGGCTGACGAAACGCCGCTGCTGATCGTCGGAATGCCACGGTCGGGGACGACCCTCGTGGAGCAGATCGTCACCAGCCATCCGGCAATCGCCGCCGGCGACGAACTCCCCTTCTGGTCCGCTCGCGGCGCCGGGTGGGAGGGTGCCGATGGCGACGGGTTCACGGTGGCGGCGGCGCGCGCCGCCGCCCGCGAGTACCTGGACCTGCTCCGCGGCATCGGGCCGTCCGCGGCGCGCGTGACGGACAAGCTGCCGTTCAACTTCCGCCGGCTCGGCTTGCTCCATTTGCTGCTGCCGGACGCGCGGATCATCCATTGCCGGCGCCATCCGGTCGATACCTGCCTGTCGATCTACACGATACCCTTCAGGGCCAAGCTGGACTTCGTCGGCAGCAAGGCGGACCTGGCGTTCTGCTATCAGCAGTACGCCCGCTTGATGGACCACTGGCGGGCGATGCTGCCGCCCGATCGCTTCCTGGAGGTCGACTACGAACGCCTGATCGCCGACCGCGAGGCCGAGAGCAGACGGCTGATCGCGTTCACCGGCCTCGACTGGGACAATGCTTGCCTGCAACCAGAACGGAACAATCGCACGATCAGAACCGCGAGCGCCTGGCAAGCCCGCCAGCCGGTCTACGCCAGCTCGGTGGCGCGCTGGCGGAATTACAAGCCTTGGCTCGGCGAGCTTCGCGAATTGTTGCCCGACGACCCGTGCTAACCCCCTACCGCTAGCGACACGACAACTCTCAGGTCAGTCCCCGCTCACCGCCCAAGCGTGGCTGTGGACCAACCCGTCGTCATAGGTCTCGGGAACGCCCGTCGGTGCGTCGTCACCGTGCTTGTGGAACTGCGCCGCCTCGGTGCTGCCCGCGAGCGCCGTGGTGGACGACGTGCCGCCCGAAATCGCCATCGCGACGGCATCGAAATACCCGACGCCGACCTCGCGCTGGTGGCGCGTCGCGGTGTAGCCGTCGGGTTCGGCGTCGAACTCGGCCTGCTGCACCTCGGAATAGGCCTCCATGCCGCGCGACTTGTAGGCGTGCGCCAGATTGAACATCGACAGGTTCAGGCTGTGGAACCCGGCCAGGGTGACGAACTGGAACCGGTATCCCATACGGGCGATGTCGCTCTGGAAGGTGGCGATGCGCTCGGGCGACAGCTTCTTCGCCCAGTTGAAGCTCGGCGAGCAGTTGTAGGCGAGCATCTTGCCCGGGAATTCGCGGTGGATCGCGTCGGCGAAACGCTTGGCCTCCTCCAGGTCCGGCTCGCTGGTCTCCCACCACAGAAGATCGGAGTAGGGCGCGAAGGCGAGGCCGCGGGCGATCGCGTAGTCGACGCCCTTGCCGGGGAGGATGCGGCAGAAGCCTTCCGGCGTACGCTCGCGGCTGATGAACGGCCGGTCGCGCTCGTCGACGTCCGAGGTCAGGAGCTGGGCGGAGTGGGCGTCGGTGCGACACAGCAGCACGGTCTGCACGGCCTCGACGTCGGCGGCGAGGCGGGCGGCGTTCAGGGTGCGGATGTGCTGGCTGATCGGCACGAGCACCTTGCCGCCCAGGTGGCCGCATTTCTTCTCGCTCGCCAGCTGGTCCTCGAAATGCACGCCTGCCGCGCCCGCCGCGATCATGGCGCGCATCAGCTCGTAGGCGTTCAGCGGGCCGCCGAACCCGGCCTCGGCGTCGGCGATGATCGGCGCCATCCAATAGGTCTGGTCGTGGCCGCCCTCGCTGGTCGCGATCTGGTCGGCCCGGCGGAGTGCCGCGTTGATCCGGGTCACGACATTCGGCACCGAGTCGACCGGATAGAGCGACTGATCGGGATACATCTGCCCCGCTGTGTTGGCGTCCGCCGCCACTTGCCAGCCCGACAGATAGATCGCCTTCAGCCCCGCTTTCACCTGCTGGAGCGCCTGATTGCCGGTGAGCGCGCCCAGCGTGTGGACATAGGGCTCGGTCTTCAGCAGGTGCCACAGGCGCGCCGCACCCATCTCGGCCAGCGTATGGCGGATGCGGAAAGAACCCGCGAGGCGGGCGACATCGGCCGCCGTGTAGTCGCGACGAATGCCCTCGAACCGCTCGGGATCGCCGATGCCGCCGGCGTTGCCGTCCGGGGCGAAGGTGGGGGTGGGGTGCATCGCGTGGTCTCCTGTTGGCGGAACGTCGATGCGTCAATAATTCACATTGCGGGTGCGAAGTTCACCCTGTTTGTGGCACTCTGCTGGGGAATGACGTGTTCGGATTGACCGAGAGAGCGTCGTTTTTGTAAAGGCTGTGAAGAATGAGCCGTGCTTTGATCGGCCGGACCGTGCGCCGGCTGCGCACCGATCGCGCGCTGTCCCAGCAGGCGCTGGCCGGTCGCCTCGGCATCTCGGCGAGCTACCTCAACCTCATCGAGCACGACCAGCGCGCGGTCACCGCGAGCCTGCTGATCAAGCTTGCCGAGACCTTGCGCGTCGATCTGGCCACGCTGTCGGGTTCCGAGGAGCGCCAGATCGAGGTCGGGCTGCGCGAGGCGTTCGCCGACCCGCTGCTCGGCGCCGAGGCGGTGGCGGAGGCGGAGATCGCGGCGCTCGCCGGCTCCGCCCCCAACGCGGCGCGGGCCGTGCTCGCGCTGTATCGGGCGTGGCGGGTGGCGCGGGAGGATGCGGGCGGCATCGCCTTGCCGTCGGGGCGGCGCCTGCTGTTGCCGACCGAAGAGGCGCGTGACTTCTTCAACGATCGGGCGAACCATTTTCCGGAGCTGGAGGCGGCGGCCGGGGCGATCGCCGCCGAATTGGACGCGACCCCGCACGAGATGAACCACGCGATCGCCGAACGCCTGCGCCGCGTGCATGGCTTGACCGTCTCGGTGCAGCCGCTCGCCGGGGCGGAGCGGCGCTACGACCCGGCGGGGCGCAGCCTGGCGCTGTCGGAGGCATTGCCGCGCGAGAGCCGGGGCTTCCAGATGGGGTTCCAGCTCGCCTTGCTGGAGGCGCGCGAGGCGGTCGAGGCGGTGGTGCGGGTCGCCGAGCCGTCCTCGCCCGAGGCCGCGATGGTGGTGCGCGTCGGCCTGCTGAACTATGTCGCCGGGGCGATCCTGATGCCGTACGGGGCGGTGCTGGAGGCGGCGCGCGACCTGCGCCACGACATCGACGCGCTGGCCGCGCATTTCGGGGTGTCCTACGAGCAGGTGTGCCACCGGCTCACCGCGCTGCAACGACAAGGCGAACGCGGCATCCCGTTCTTCTTCCTGCGCATCGATCCGGCGGGGAACGTGTCCAAGCGCTTCTCCGCCGCCGGGTTCCCGTTCGCCCGCTATGGTGGGTCGTGCCCGCGCTGGGTGGTGCATACGGCGTTTGCCCACCCGGGATCGGTGCAGGTGCAGGTGGCCGAGCTGCCGGACGGGGCGGCCTTCCTGTGCTTCGCCCGCGCGGTCGATCGCCCCGCCGCGCGGTGGGGGGAGCCTCGCCCGACCCATGTGGTGGCGATGGGCTGCGCGCTGACCCATGCGGGCGACGTGGTCTACGCGGACGGGTTGGACCTCGAAGCGGCGAAGGTCGGCATCGGCCTGTCGTGCCGGCTATGCGACCGACCGGACTGCCGCAGCCGCGCCTTCCCGCCGATCGAGCACCGCCTCGCGCTCGACCCGATGATGAAGAGCGCGAGCCCGTACCGGTTCGAGTGACGGCGGGAAGGCGTGTTCAGACGCGTACACACGTCCCGCCGGCCGCGTACACTCAAGGGGGTCGACCCCGCGGCGGCGCGTACATCGCGATCCCCCCGCCGCCGCGCGCCGCGTACATCGCCGAGCCCGGCGGCCGTGGAGCGTGTACACGGGGATTGCGCCGATTCTCCCCCCTTCAACGCCGCACATATAACAGAACTGTGACTTGCGTCTGTTACCGTGTCCTGATGAGATAAGAACAGATGTTTTGTAACCGGGCGCGTTTCAACGGCGGGTGCCATGCCCGCGTTTTCGCCGTTCGTTTCCAACTCGCGGGCCGTTTGTCTCGTTGCCGCCGCGTTTCGCGGCTGCACCGCACCGGTTCTGACGGCAGCGCTGCTGCTAGGTCTGGCGTCGCGGGCCGGTGCGATCCCGGCACCGATCACCATCAACATTCCGGGCATCGGCACGATCAATATGTCGATGCCCGCGGGAAATAACTCGGCGGTGAGCGGGACCTTCCAAACGATCCGCAAGAATCCTGACGGGTCCACCATGACGCTCCGACAGCTGGAGAAGTCGCTTGCTCAGGACCACCTCAACTGGTTCCAGAAAGTGACAAGTGAAGGCCCCAATCCACCTCCGCCTGGCGTGACCATACCCTTCATCGATCCGCCAAAAGGAGGCCTGCCGCCGG
>JBDTFI010000355.1:0-9449 GCA_039938035.1 Acetobacteraceae bacterium
GTGTGGTACCAGCAGGCGTTCCTGGGCGGACGGATGGACGTGAAAATCGGCCAGCAGAGCCTGGATCAGGAGTTCATGCTCAGCCAGGGATCGAGCCTGTTCCTCAACACGGTGATGGGCTGGCCGATGATCCCCTCGGCCGACCTCTATGCCGGCGGTCCCGCCTATCCGCTCTCCTCGCTCGGCGTGCGCTTGCGTGGCCATCCCACCGACGCGCTGACCTTGCTGGGCGGCGTCTTCCAGGACAATCCGCCGGGCGGTCCGTTCGATGCCGACAGCCAACTGCTCGGCTCCACGCGCTGGGGCGGCAACTTCAACTTGCGGACCGGCGCGCTGTTCATCGCCGAGGCGCAATACGCCATCAACCAGCCCGCCGAAGGCCAGCTCGACACCGCGAACACGCACCGCGGCCTGCCCGGCACCTACAAGGTCGGGTTCTGGTTCGACACCGCGAGCTTCCCCGATCAGCGCTTCGACAACACCGGGCTATCGCTCGCCGACCCGAACAGCACGGGGATCGCCCAGACCCATCAGCACAACTACAGCGTCTACGCAGTCGCCGATCAGACGATCTGGCAGACGCCGGACGGGTCGCGAAGTCTCAGCCTCTTCGCCCGGCCGATGTTTGCCCCGACCAACCAGAACCTCATCGACTTCAGCATCAACGCCGGTGCCACCCTGAAGGCGCCGCTGCCGGGCCGCGACAACGATACGTTCGGCATCGGCTTCGGCGTCGCCAACGTGAGCAACCCGGCCAGGGGTCTTGATCAGGACACGGCGTTCTTCTCGGGTGCCTATACGCCGGTACGGGGCGCGGAGACCTTCGTGGAGATCACCTACCAGGCCCAAGTCACCCCTTGGTTGCAGATCCAGCCCGATTTTCAGTACTTCTGGATGCCGGGCGGCGGGGTCGTGAACCCGAGCAACCCGACGGCGCGGATCGGCAACGCGGCGGTCTTCGGCATTCGCAGCGCCATCACCTTCTGATGGCCTCTTGCGGCCGGACAGGGAGAGTGCGCTAATGCGAGGCATTCGCAATACTCACGCCGCCTTCGGCCCGTGGCGAGGACGTAGGAGCTGCCCATGAAGCCTGTTCGTCGGCTGTTCAGCGCCACACCGCTCTGCCTGCTCGCCGGTCTCGTGGCGACGGGGAGCGTCGGGGCGAGCAACGCCCGCGCCGCCGACGAGGGCGGATTCCTCAAGGGCGTCCATCATTTCAGCACGCTGGGTTCGACCGTGCCAGCGAATGGCGACCAGAATCCTTACGCGCTCGTGATCGCCCCGGTCTCCGCCGGCAAGATCCAGAAGGACGACATTCTGATCACCAACTTCAACGACCGGAACAATCTTCAGGGCCTTGGCAGCACCATCATGGCCTACACGCCGGCGACCAAGAAGATGGCGCTGTTCGCCTCCATTCCGCGCCATCTGGCGCAATGTCCGGGCGGCATCGGGCTGACCACGGCGATGACCATGCTGACATCGGGCTGGGTCATTGTGGGGAGCCTGCCGAGCCAGGACGGCACGACGGCGACGAAGGGGCAGGGCTGCCTCGTCGTCCTCGATCCGCGGGGCAACGTCGCAGGCACGATCGCCGGCCCGACCATCAACGGGCCGTGGGGGAACATGGCGGTGGTCGACAACGGCACGACCGCGACCCTGTTCGTCAGCAATACCGGGTATGACGTCGAGGCGCCGGGCCAGGATGTGGTCCGCAAGGCCAACGTGGTGCGGATCGAGCTATCCATCCCGGCCGGCCATCCGCCCTCCGTGACGCGTGAGACGATCATCGGCAGCGGCTTCGGCGAGCAGGCGGACAAGGACGTCTTCATCATCGGTCCGACCGGCCTCGCGCTCGGCAAGAACGGCGTGCTCTATGTCTCCGACGCGATCGACAACCGCATCGCCGCGATCCCTGACGCGCTGACGCGCACCACCAGCGCCGGGACGGGCCAGGACGTCACCAAGGACGGATTTCTGCACCGGCCGCTGGCGATCACGACGGCACCGAACGGCAATCTCCTGGTCGCCAACGGGCTGAACGGGCAGTGCGTCGAGATCGACCCGACGACCGGCAAGCAACTCCACGCGCTGTGGATCGACGCCAACAAAGCGCAATCGCCACCGGGCAGCGGCGATTTGTTCGGGATCGCCATGAACCCGACGGGCGACGGCTTCTATTATGTCAAGGACGAGATGAACACGCTCGTGCTGGCGCGATGACCACGCCGCCCGGGAAGTGCCCGTTTCCGTCCCGACGCAGCTTTTTGGCTGTGGCGGGCGGGCTCGCCGGGGCGTTGGGCGCCGGCGCCGGTGTGCGCGCGGCCACGGGCGGTCCCGGCGAGGGCGGCGCTCGAAGCGGCATCGAACCGTTCTGGGGTGAGCGTCAGGGCGGCATCCTGACGCCGATGCAGAGCCACACCTACTTCGCCGCGTTCGACCTCGTGGCGCAGACGCCGGGCGCGGTCGCGGCGCTGCTAAGGGCTTGGACTGACGCCGCGGCGCGGATGGCCAGTGGAGCGACCGCGGCGCCGCTCAGTGCCGATGTCACGGTGCCCGCCGCCGATTCGGGCGAGGCGCTGGGTCTCGCGCCTTCGCGCCTCACGCTGACCTTCGGGTTCGGCCCCGGGATGTTCATGAAGGATGGGAAGGATCGTTTTGGCCTGGCGGCGCAGCGGCCGGAGGCGTTGGTGGATCTACCACGGTTTACCGGCGATCAGCTGGTCGAGGCCCATACCGGGGGCGACCTCTCGGTGCAGGCCTGCGCGGACGACCCGCAGGTCGCCTTTCACGCGGTCCGCCAACTCGCCCGGCTCGCTTACAACGTCGCGGAAATCCGCTGGGTCCAGGCCGGCTTCTCGGCGAATTTCGGCGCCGAGGAGACGCCGCGCAACCTCATGGGCTTCAAGGACGGTACCGAGAACCCCGTCGTCCGGCCCGCTGGGCGATCGCCCGGGGATGTGCTGTGGGTCGGCGCTGAAGGGCCGGCCTGGATGCGCGGCGGCAGCTACATGATCGCGCGGCGAATCCGCATCTCGCTCGAGCACTGGGACCGCACCGAGACGGATTTCCAGGAGCAGGTGATCGGACGGCACAAGCTGTCCGGCGCCCCGCTCGGCGCGACGGGCGAGTTCGACGCACTCGACCTAGACGCGACCGACAAGGATGGTAATCCCATCATTCCCGATGACGCGCATGTACGCCTTGCCACCGCGACGACCAACGATGGCGCGCAGATCCTGCGGCGGGGTTATTCCTACAATGACGGCGTCGCCTTCATCGCCGAGCGCTGGCCGCCCTGGCGGCAGGGCATGATGTACGATGCCGGCCTGTTGTTCGTCGCCTACCAGCGCGACCCGCGGACCGGGTTCATCAAGATCTACGAGAACATGGCGAAGCTTGACGCGCTGAACCAGTTCACGACCCATGTGGGGAGTGGAGTGTTCGCCTGCCCGGGTGGCGTTCGGGAAGGCGGGTTTATTGGTCAGGGTTTGTTCGAGAGGGCGTAGGGGTCAGGGAGGGGTCGCGCCGATATCAGGCCTACGCGTCCTGCTCCGGCGCGGCGGCGGAATTGAGGAGGATGTAGCGCTGGACGCCGATCTGCTTGATCAGGTCGAACTGGCGCTCGAGGAAGTCGACGTGCTCCTCCTCGTTCTCCAGGATACGGCGCAGCAGGTCGCGTGAGATGTAGTCACGCACCTCCTCGCAATGCGCGACGCCATCGCGCAGGTCGCCGAGAGCTTTTTCCTCCAAGGCGAGATCGGCTTGCAGCACCTCCTCGACCGTCTGCCCGACCCGCACCTGATCGAGTCGCTGCACGTTCGGGAGCCCGTCGAGGAACAGGATGCGCTCGATCAGCCAGTCCGCGTGATGCATCTCCTCGATCGACTCTTTGTACTCGCGGGAGCCGAGCTTGGTGACGCCCCAATGTCGCAGCATCCGGGCATGCAGGAAGTATTGGTTGATGGCGGTCAGCTCGTTGGTGAGCTGCGTGTTCAAATGCTCGATCACCTTGGGGTCACGCAGCATGCGGCTCTCCTGGCTGGCCGGGACGAGAGCCGGGGGCGCTCGGTCAGTCGGCGCCTAGCAACATACCATTGGAAGCACAGTCCTTGTCACGCAGCAGGCCGAGCACGGCCTTGACGCAGGCGCCGCACTGCGCGCGGCAGCCGCAAGCCGCATAGACGTCGCTGGGCCGGCGCGTGGTCGGGTCGGCGACGGCCTGGGTCAGCTGCCGGTCGGTCAGCGCATTGCACAAGCAGAGATACACGCGTGTTTATCCTTCCGGGAGCGACGCTGCGACTGGTTCGCAGTTGCATACACGGTCGGCGCCGTGTAGGGAAGCCTCGCCTTTGCTAAGTGCAAATGCGACGCGCTCGCGTCTTGACGACGCGCCATTCACAAGGAAGCCGCCATGCTCCGTCATCTCCTCCATCCAAAGCCGCACACCGCGCTGGCCGCGGTGGTCGCGCTCGCACTGGGATGTGCCGCTCCCGCAGCGCGCGCCACGACCTTGGTGCTCTACGCGGCGCAGCACGAACAGACGGTCGATCAGGTGGTCAAGGCGTTCACCAAGGAGACCGGGATCGACGTCAAGGTGCGCACAGGCGAGCCGCCGGAACTGGCGAGCGAGCTTCTGAAGGAGGGAGCGTCCTCGCCGGCCGACGTTTTCTTCACCGCCAATTCGCCGGAACTCACGCTGCTGTCGGAGAACGGGAGGTTGGCCAAGGTCGATCCCGCGACGCTCGCGCGCGTGCCCCCGCAATACAACTCGCCCACCGGCGATTGGATTGGGGTGTTGGCCCGCGTCAATGTACTCGTGTTCAATACCAGCAAGATCAAAGCGTCGGCGCTGCCGGCCTCCTTGCTCGACCTTGCCAAGCCGGAATGGAAGGGCAAGCTCGCGGTTGCCCCGACCGATGCCGACTTCCTGCCGCTGGTCGCCGCGGTGGTGGCGGAGAAGGGCCGTCCGGCGGCGCTCGCCTGGCTGAAGGGCCTGCGCCGGAACGCGATGATTTTCGATGACAACGAAGGCGTGGCGGCGGCGGTCGAGCGGGGCGCGGCGGCGGTCGGGATCGCCAACAACTACTATCTGCCGCGCCTGGCGGTCGAGAAGGGCGCCGACAAGATGCACAGCACGATGTATTATTTCGGCCATGGCGACGTCGGCGCTCTGGTCAACATCTCCGGCGCCGGGATCCTGAAATCCTCGCGCCGGCAGGCGGAGGCGCAGAAATTCCTGGCCTTTCTGGTGAGCACGCCCGTCCAGCAGATGCTCGCCAAGGCCGACGTCACCTTCGAGTATCCGCTCGTCGCCGGGGTAGCGGCCAATCCCGCGCTGAAGCCGTTCGATGAATTGCAGCCGCCGAAGCTCAGCATCCAGCAGCTGAGCGATGACCGCGATTCCGCCAAGCTGCTTCGCGAGGCGGGCCTGATCTGATGGCGCGGGCGGCCGTCGCCACGGCTCGGGGGGGCGGTCTCGCCCGCCCCCGGCACGGCCGGCCGCCGGCTGCCCTCGTCGGCGCCGCCGGGTTCGCCGCCGCGCTGGTGCTTCTGCCGGTCGCCTTCACCATCCTGCAAGCCACGCAGGTAAGCCTGCACGACGCGATCGACCTGCTGGTGCGCCCGCTCGTCGGCCTGTTGCTGGTCAATACATTGAGCCTGATCGCCGCGACGACCGTGGCCGCCGCGATCATTGGCACCGCCGCCGCGTGGTGCGTGGAGCGGACGGCGCTGCCTGGGCGGCGCGCCTGGGCGGTGCTGGCGGCGGTGCCACTCGCCGTGCCGCCCTTCATCTCCTCCTACGCCTGGGTGTCGATCAGCAACGGATTCCAGGACTTCGCCGGGGCCTTCCTCGTCGTGACCTTCGCCTACTATCCGCTGGTCTATCTGCCGGTCGCGGCGGCGTTGCGCGGGCTGGACCCGGCGCTCGAGGAGACCGCGCGCTCGCTCGGCCAGAGCCCCTGGGGCTCCTTTCGCCGGGTGGTCCTGCCGCAGCTTCGTCCGGCCTTGCTGGGCGGCATGTTGCTGGTCGCTCTCGACACGCTGGTCGAGTTCGGCGCGTTCGCGCTGCTGCGCTTCCGCACCTTCACCACCGAGCTGTACGCCCAGTACCGCACCGGGCTCGACGGCCCGGATTCCTCGCTGCTGGCGGTGGTGCTGGTCGCACTCTGCCTGCTCTGTCTGGTGACGGAGGTCAGGGTGCGTGGACATGCGCGCTACGCCCGGGTCGGCGGCGGGGCGCGGCGCGTCGCGGTGCCGCTTGCCCTGGGGTGGGCGCGCTGGCCGATCGTCGGGGCGTTCGCCGCGCTGATCGTCCTGACGCTCGGCGTGCCGCTCGGCACGATCGGCTTCTGGCTGCTCCAGCACGCCCAGGCGGCGACCTCCCCGGTGGTCCCGTCGCCGGCGCTGCTGGCACGCGCGACACTGGCCTCCGTCGGCCTCGGTGCGGCGGGATCGGCGGCCGCGGTGGCGCTGGCGCTGCCGCTAGCGTATCTGGCGACCCGTTATCTCGGGACATGGGTGACGGTGCTGGAACGGATCGCCTATCTGGCGCAGGGCGTGCCGGGCATCGTCATCGCGCTCGCGCTTATCTCGCTCACCGTCGAGGCGGTGCGTCCGCTGTACCAGAGCGCCGCCTTGCTTGTGATCACCTACGCGATCCTGTTCCTGCCGCTGGCGCTGGTCAGCGTGCGGGCGACCATCGCGCAGGTGCAACGCAGGCTGGAGGAGACCGGGCGTTCCCTCGGGCTCGGCTGGTTCGCGGTCGTGCGCCGGGTGCTGCTGCCGCTCGCCGGCCCCGGGCTCGGGGCGGCGGCGGCCATGGTGTTCGTCGCCGTGGTGACCGAACTGACCAGCACGCTGCTGCTGGCCCCGATCGGCACGCGCACGCTGGCGACGCAGGTCTGGGCCAACACATCGTCGCTGGCATTCGCCGCCGCCGCGCCGTTCGCTGCGATGATGCTGCTGATCTCGCTTGCCTCCACCTGGCTGCTGGCCCGCCGGTTCGGGGCCGCCGCGTTCCCCCGCCTGGGCTGACGATGGCGGAGCTTCGCATCGCCGGGCTGATGAAGTCGTTTCGTGGCCATCCCGTGCTGCGCGGCGTCGATCTGGAAGTGCCGACCGGGGAGTTGGTGGCGATCCTCGGCGCCTCCGGCAGCGGCAAGACCACGCTTCTACGCTTGCTGAGCGGCTTCGAGCACGCCGACGGCGGAACGATCGAGGTTGACGGGAAGGTGCTCAGCGGTCCCGGCGTGCATGTGCCGCCGGAGCAGCGCCGGATCGGCTATGTCGCCCAGGAGGGCGCGCTGTTTCCGCATCTGTCCGTGGAGGGGAATGTCCTGTTCGGCCTGCCCGCCGCGATGCGCCGGGAGCGCGCGAGGACCGGCGCGCTGCTGGAGCTGGTGGGATTGCCGGCCGCCTACGCGTCGCGCCCGCCGCACGAGCTTTCAGGAGGCGAGCAGCAACGTGTCGCGCTGGCCCGTGCGCTGGCGCCGAACCCGCGGATCGTGCTGCTTGACGAGCCGTTCTCCGCGCTCGACGCGGGCGCACGGGTTGAGACGCGCGAGACGGTCGTGGCGGCGCTGGCCACCGCCGGGGCCACCGCCCTGTTGGTCACGCATGACCAGTCCGAGGCGTTGTCCATCGGCCAGCGCGTGGCGGTGCTGCGCGACGGCGCGCTGGTGCAGGTCGCGGCGCCCCGGACCCTGTATCGCCGCCCGGTCGACGCCGAATTGGCCCAGTTCGTCGGCGAGGCGGTGCTGCTGGCGGGCATCGTGTCAGGGCGGCAGGTGGACTGCGCCCTCGGCCGGCTGACGCTGGAGGTCGCGCTGCCAGACGGCGCGGCCGAGGTTCTTGTCCGCCCGGAGCAGATCCGCCTGACCCCTGATCCCGACGCCGGCGCGGTGTGCGCCAGGGTCGCGGACGTGACCTACTACGGACACGATGCCAGCGTGACGTTGCGCCTTGCCGGGCGGGAACAGATCCTCGTCGCGCGCGTCTCCGGCCACCAGGCGCCGCGGCCGGGCGAGGCGGTGGGACTGGCGGTCGAGGGCGCGGTGATGGCCTATGCGCCGCGAGCGGCCCATTCGTGCCCCGCGACCCCCTCCCGCAAGGGGAGCGGGAGAAGCAAGGAGCACATCGCTTTCTACTCCCCCTCCCCTTGCGGGAGGGGTTAGGGGAGCGGAAGGGAGAATCCGTCGCGCCTACGCCGCTGTCTTGAATGTCGGTGGGATTCCCGCCTTCGACACCTGCCCGGACAGCGGCTCCTCGGGGAGGCCCTCGTGCAGGATGACGCGCGCCTCGAACAGCTTGGGCAGATCGATCCCCGTCGCGAAGCCCATGCTTTCCAGCATGAACACCAGATCCTCGGTCACCACGTTGCCCGAGGCACCAGGGGCGTACGGGCAGCCGCCGAGGCCGGCAAGGCAGCTGTCGAAGGCGCGGATGCCTTCCTCCAGGCCGGCCAGCGCGTTGGCGAGGCCGAGGCCCATCGTGTCGTGCAAATGAAGCCCCCACAGGACCGGGCCAATGGCGGCGCGCACCTCGCGTACCGCCTGCTTCACTTGCGCGGGATGTGCGTAACCGACCGTGTCGGCGAGCATGATCTTGTCCACCCCGGCGCCGGCGAGGCCGGCCGCCATCGCCTCCGTCTTCGCCACCGGCACGACGCCGTCGATCGAGCAGCCGAAGGCGGTGGACACGCCCGCGATGACCTCCATGCGGCGCGGCTGGGCCTTCACCCAGTCCATCAGCTTGCCGACCTCGACGATGCTCTCTGCCGGGGTGCGGTTGAGGTTGGCGCGGCTGTGTCCCTCGCTCACCGAGACCGGGGTGCTGATCTTGTGCGCCCCCGCCTCATAGGCGCGCTGCGCGCCGCGCAGATTGGGCACCAGGGCGATGACGGTCAGGCCGGGGATCTTCACCGCCTCGCGCACCACCTCCTCGGTGTCGGCCATCTGTGGGATGACTCGCGGGGGCACGAAGCTGCCAACCTCGATCTCGGCGATACCCGCCGCGGCCATCGCGGCGATCCAGCGCACCTTGGTCGCGGTCGCCATGCGCGAATGCGCGATCTGGAGGCCGTCGCGCGGCCCCACTTCGCAGATGTTCACATGCTCTTTCATGGCCATTTCCCTTCGCCCCCGCCGTCAAAATGCGGCGCCTCGCCGAGCCCCACAATGCACTCTGGGGCTATACACCTAGAGCATATCGGCGACAGTGCTGCAGATAAGCTGCTTCGTGCGCACCCGCCAAATCCACGACGCTGTTCCAGAGCCAGGATGGCGCGTCGAGAGACTTCGACCGGTTGCGTCGCAGCTCGGCTAGTGTCCCGTCTCAGAAATTCCTAGCCATCTAGGCACAGTTGTGATTCCCTGGGTTGGCGGCGGTTTTGGGGAAGCGGGAATGCGGGGACGTTCTGCGGTTCGGATTGAGTTGGACGATGCCGA
>JBDTFI010000356.1:0-10168 GCA_039938035.1 Acetobacteraceae bacterium
CGATGGCGCTTGCCTCGCCGTCGCGAAGCAGGCCGGTCGTGAGACGCCGCCGCAGCTCCGCGTCGTCCACCCCGACCGCGCTCAACCATCGCCTTGCGGCAGTTCGCCCAGGGGAAAGAACAGGCCGCCGCTCCACACGCCGAGCATCCGCCGCCCGGAAACCCAGTGCGGCACGCCGAGTGCCACGAGTTCGTAATAGACGGCCCGGCCGATTTTCGCCTCGACCCAGAACGCGCCTTTGCCCGACCGAACCCGAATATACGGGGTCGGCTCGCAGGTCAGGATGTCGTGGGCGATCCGGATCGGATGCTCGGGGCCCGCGGTGACGACCTGATCGACATTGGTGCGGAAGGACAGCACCTGATCCCGCCCGTCGCCGGTCCAATCCAGCTCCACCGCGACGAACGGGGCGTCCTCCACCTCGATCCGCCCGCGCTCGGCAGGCGTCTCCAGCCAGAACGAACCGTCCACCTCGCGCTTCAGCACGCTGGCGAACAGGCAGACCAGCTCTTTCCGCCCGATCGGACTGCCTCGGTAGAGCCATGTCCCGTCACGTTGGATGACAAAAGGAAGATCGCCACACTCGACAGGCACACGGCGCGGCCGGCCGGGGGCCGCTTCGGGCCGGCCGGGCGGCATGCCAATGGTATTGGCGACCGGCGATGGAGAGATGGCCTCGTTCACGTCTCCGTCCCCCTGGACAAGCAAGCTTCCGTTTCCGCACGTGATATAGGTAGCCTCCCCCGCCCGCGGAAAGTGCCGCATCCTGTTCCGGCGGGCATGACGGAGAACAACATGGACGACCAGCACCCGGCGCTGGCGGAAATAGAGGCGCTGGGAGCCCGCATCGGGCGCGTGCGCGCGGAGATCGGGCGGGTTATCTTCGGCCAGCGCGACGTCGTGGATCAAACGCTGATCACGCTCCTTTCGGGTGGCCACGCCCTTCTTGTGGGCGTCCCCGGCCTCGGCAAGAGCCGGCTGGTCGAAACGCTGGGCGTCGTCGCCGGCCTGTCGGTCAAGCGCGTGCAGTTCACCCCCGACCTGATGCCCGCCGACATCGTCGGCAGCGAGGTGCTGGAGGAAACCGAAGGGCGCCGCGGTTTCCGGTTCATCCCGGGACCGGTGTTCTGCCAGTTGCTGATGGCCGACGAGATCAACCGCGCGAGTCCGCGCACCCAGTCCGCCCTGCTGCAAGCGATGCAGGAGCGGCGGGTGACGGCCGGGGGGCACGATCACAGGCTGCCGACGCCCTTCCACGTCCTCGCCACCCAGAATCCGATCGAGCAGGAAGGCACTTACCCGCTGCCCGAGGCGCAACTTGATCGCTTCCTGTTGCAGATCGACATCGGCTACCCCGACATCGCCGACGAGCGGGCCATGCTGCTCGCCACCACCGGCGCCACCGACGCCGTCCCCGCCCCGGCGATGACCGAGGCGGAATTGCGGGCGGCGCAGGCGCTGATCCGGCGGGTTCCGGTGGGCGAGACGGTGCTCGACGCCATCCTGACCCTGGTGCGCGGCGGCCGCCCGGAAACCGCCGAGGACGCGACGGTGCGCCGCTCCGTCGCCTGGGGACCCGGCCCACGCGCGGCGCAAGCGCTGATGCTTGCCTGCCGCGCCCGTGCGTTGCTCGACGGGCGGCTGTCGCCCAGCATCGACGACGTCGCCGCCCTCGCCCGCCCGGCGCTGCGCCACCGCATGGCGCTGAGCTTCGCCGCGCGGGCCGACGGCGTGGAGTTGAACGCGGTGATCGACCGCCTGGTGGAGCGGCTTGGCTGACCTGACCCGCCAGCGACCCGACCCGACCCGCCGGGCGGAGGCGCTGGCGGCGCGCCTGCCGGCGTTGCTGGTCGCCGCCGAGCGGGTCGCCGCGACCGTCGCGCAGGGCGTCCACGGACGGCGCCGATCGGGGCGAGGCGACAGCTTCTGGCAGTTCCGCCACTTCGCGAGCGGCGACGCGCCGACGCGCATCGACTGGCGCCGCTCCGCCCGCTCCGGGCGCCCTGGATCGGCCGGCTGGTTCGTTCGCGAGACGGAGTGGGAGGCGGCGCAGACCGTCTGCCTGTGGCGCGACGGCTCGGCCAGCATGGACTGGCGCTCGGCCGGCGCCCCCGTCACCAAGCGCGACCGCGCGGAGTTGCTGTTGCTGGCGCTCGGCGTGCTGCTGCTGCGCGGCGGCGAACGAGCGGCGCTGATCGCCGAGCCGTTCCGCCCGGTGGCCGGACGCGCCGGCCTGAACGCGATCGCCGCCGCGCTGTCGACCGGTCCGGCGACCGAGGAGGGATTGCCGCCGAGCGTCGCCCTTCCACGCAACGCAAAGATCGTGCTGATCAGTGACTTCCTGACCGACATCGCGGATGTGCAAGCCCTGATCTCGCGACTTGCCGGCCTGCCAGCAACCGGCTACCTGCTCCAGGTGCTCGATCCCGCCGAGACGCTGCTGCCGTACGAGGGCCGGGTTCGCTTCACCGGACTGGAGCACGAACCCGCGACGCTCGTGCCGCGCGTCGAGGGCGTGCGCGATGCCTATGCGGCGCGGCTGGCCGCGGTGCAGGGATCGCTCCTCGCCCTCTGCCGGGCCGCCGGATTCGGGTTCGGGGTGCATCGCACCGACCATCCGCCGGAGGCCACGCTGCTCGGCCTCTATACCGCCATGTCGACGCGATGAGCCTGACCGCGCCCTGGGTGCTCCTCGCGCTTACCGCGCTGCCGCTGCTGTGGTGGCTGCTTCGCGTCACGCCGCCGGCGCCGCGGCGGGAGAGTTTCCCCGCGATCCGGCTGCTGGTCGGGCTGAAAGCCAAGGAGGAAACCCCCGCGCGCACGCCGCCCTGGCTTCTGGCGCTGCGGATTCTGGCCGCCGCGCTGGTCATCCTCGGCCTCTCCGGCCCGGTGCGCGACACCGGCTCGGTCCTGCCGGGCCAAGGGCCGGTGCTGCTGGTGATCGACAATGGCTGGGCGGCGGCCCCCGATTGGCCAGGCAGGATGCGGGCGGCGGGAGCGACGCTGGATCGAGCGGCCCGCGCCGGGCGACCGGCCGCGCTGCTCGCTACCGCCGAGGACGGGTCGGGCACGGCACCCGCCGTGACGCCGGTGATGGCGGGGGCCGATCTGCACGCGAGGCTGGCGAGCCTGCGCCCGGAGCCCTGGCCGGTGGATCGCGCCGGCGCGGCCGCAGCACTCCGGCGCGCCGACATCCACGATGCGGCGATCGTCTACCTCCCGGACGGTCTGACCGACGGCGCCGGCTTCCCCGATTTCGCCACGGCGATGCACGATGCCGGCGCGGTGACGGAACTCTGCTGCGGCTTGCCGGCGCGCCTCATGCTGACGCCGGTCAGCGAGCCGGATCGGCTCATGGCGCGCCTCGCCCAGACACCCCAGGCGGATGCGACCAAGGCGGTGGTGCTCGCCCAGACCGGCGACGGCCGCACGCTGGCGCGCACCGAGATTGATCTGGCCGCCGGCGCCGCCACGGGCGAGGCCCCGATCGTCGGGCCGCCGGAGCTTCGCAACCGGCTCACCCGGCTGGTGCTGGAAGGCGCCCCTTCGGCCGGCTCGGTGGCGCTGCTGGACGAGGGTCTGCGCCGCCATCCCGTCGGTCTCGTCCTGTCTGGCGACCAGGCGCAGGCCGAGGCGCCGTTCCTCGGTTCGCTCTATTACGTCCGCCGCGCGCTCGCACCGTACGCGGAGTTGCGTCTGGCCGATCTGCCGACCTTGCTCGCCGGCGACGTGTCGATGCTGGTCCTTCCCGATGCCGCATCCGCCGACGAGTCGGCCCGCGCCGCGCTGACACGCTGGGTTGAGGCGGGTGGCCTGCTGGTCCGCTTCGCCGGCCCGCGCACGGCGGAGGCGACCGCGCCGGACGCGGATCCCTTGCTGCCGGTGCGCCTGATCGCCGGCAATCGCGACCTGGACGGGGCGATGTCGTGGGGGAAGCCCGCCGGGCTCGCGCCCTTCCCCGCCGATTCTCCGTTTGCCGGGCTCGCCGTGCCGGCCGACGTGACGGTCAACCGCCAGGTGCTCGCGGAGCCCTCGGCCAGCCTCGCCGCGCATACCTGGGCCCGCCTCGCGGACGGCACGCCGCTGGTGACCGAGGCCGCGCGCGGCCGCGGCAAGGTGGTGCTGTTCCACGTCACCGCCGATGCCGACTGGTCCAACCTGCCGCTGTCCGGACTGTTCGTGGACATGTTGCGCCGGCTGGTCACGCTGTCGGCGGGGGTGGCCGCGCCGCCGGCGGGCAACACGGCGCTGGCGCCGATGCAGGCGTTGGACGGCTACGGCCTGCTCGGCCAGCCGCCGCTCGCCGCGACTGCCCTGGCCGCCGACGCCTTCGCCACCACGGCGGTCTCGCCGCGCCATCCGCCCGGCCTCTATGGACCGGAATCGTCCCGCCGCGCCCTGAACCTCGCCACCGCTTTGCCGGCGCCGGAGGCCGCGCCGATGATCGAAGGCGCGCGCGTGGAATCACTCGGCGGCGACGCCCCGGCCCACGCCTTCGGCCCGTGGCTCATGGCCGCGGCGATCGCCCTGCTGGGGATCGACATGCTGCTGGCCCTGCTGTTGCGCGGATTGCTGCGCCTCCCGGGCCGGCGCATCGCGGCGGCCGTGCTGATCGCCTCACTCCTCGCCGGCGGCACGATCGCGCGGGCCGACGATCTCGACACGGTCGCCAACCCCGCGCTGGCGACCCGGCTCGGCTACGTCGTCACTGGCGATCCTCAGGTCGACGCGATTTCGCGCGAGGGGCTCGTCGGCCTGTCCATGTTCGTCAACCAGCGAACCGCGGCGACGCTGGTCGAGCCGGACGCGGTGGAGCCGGGGCGGACCGATCTCAGCTTCTATCCGCTGCTCTACTGGCCGATCACGGCGGATGCGCCGGCGCTGACCGCCGCGCAGGCGCAGGCGTTGAACGACTTCATGACCCGCGGCGGCATCCTGGTGATCGACACCCGCGGCGCCGGCTCGGGCGAGGGCTTCGCGCCGGGCGCCGACGTCGCCCTGCGCCGCGTCGCGGGCGGCCTCACGATCCCGCCGCTGGCGCCGCTGACCGTGGATCATGTGCTGGCGCGCGCCTTCTACCTGCTGCGCGACTACCCGGGCCGCTACGAAAACAGCACCGTCTGGGTGCAGCGCGACGAGGACCGCGCCAATGACGGGGTCAGCCAGGTGGTGATCGGCGGCAACGACTGGGCGGCGGCCTGGGCGGTGGATACCGACGGGCACAATCCCTACGCCACCATTCCGGGCGGCGCGCAGCAGCGGCTTCTGGCGTATCGGTTCGGGGTCAATCTGGTCATGTACGCGCTGACCGGCAACTACAAGGGCGACCAGGTCCACGTCCCGGCCATCCTCCAGCGGCTGGGCCAGTAGATGCATCCCGTCCAGGCCATCGCCGCGCTGCGCTTCGACCCGCTGGTTCCGCTCGCGCTGCTATGCGGCCTCGCCGCGCTCGCCGTCCTTGTGGTCGCACTAGGCGCGCTGCGCCGGGCTCGCGGCACCGTGCTGCGCGGCTTCGCGTTCCTCGCTTTGCTGCTATGGCTCGCCGGCCCGCGCCTCACGCAGGAGACGCGCGCGACGCTGCCCGATATCGGTCTGCTCGTGGTGGACCAGACCGCTTCCATGGGGGTCGACGAGCGCACCGCGCTTGCCGACACCGCACGGCGGGCGATCGAGGCGCAGGCCGCGCGGATGCCGGACCTCCAGCTTCGCACCGTGGTCGTGCCCGAAGGTGGCGGTGCCGGCACCCGGCTGTTCGCCGCCGTCGAGCGCGCGCTTGCCGACATCCCGCGCGCCCGGTTCGCGGGCACCATCGCGATCACCGACGGCCAGGTGCATGACATCCCGACCGCCGCGCCGGACGGCGGTCCGTTGAACGTGCTGATCCCGGCCAAAAGCGAGCAGATCGACCGGACGCTGCGGGTGCTGGAGGCGCCGGGCTACGGCATCGTCGGCAAGCCGGTGACCTTGCGTGTGGAGGTGGATGATCTCGGCGTGGCGCATCCCGTCCCCACCGCCCGACTGACGATCCGGCGCGACAACGAGCCGCCCGAGACCGAGGCGGTGGCGGTCGGCACCCCGACCGACATCGAGGTTCCGGTGCCGCGCGCTGGCCCGATCGTCGTGCAGCTCTCGGTGGAGACGCTGGCGAACGAGGTATCGACGATCAACAACAGCGCCGTCGTGCAGATCAACGGCGTGCGCGATCGCCTGCGCGTGCTGCTCATCTCCGGCGAGCCGCATCCGGGCGAGCGTACCTGGCGGCGCCTGCTGAAGTCCGATCCGTCCGTCGATCTCGTCCACTTCACGATCCTGCGCCCGCCTGAGAAAGACGACCTGACGCCGCTGAACGAACTGTCGCTGATCGCCTTCCCCGTCCGCGAGCTGTTCCAGGACAAGATCGACCAGTTCGACCTGATCATCCTCGATCGTTTCCAGAACCGCGGTCTGCTGCCGCTTCCGTACCTGGCCAACATCGCGAGCTACGTGCGCCAGGGCGGCGCGCTGCTGCTGTCGGTCGGCCCGGAATTCGCGGGCGGCGCGACCCTGTCGAGCACGCCGCTGGCCGCCGTACTGCCCGCGCTGCCGGCGCCCGCCGGCGCGGTGGTGGACGGCGCGTTCCGCCCGCGCCTGACCGAGCTTGGCGAGCGTCACCCCGTCACCGAGGGCCTGGCCGGCGCCAATCCTCCTGGCGCGACGACCGTCGCGACGTGGGGCCCCTGGTATCGGCGGATCGAACCGGCCGACGTGCGCGGGCAGACGCTGATGGCGGCCCCCGACGGCACGCCTTTGCTGGTGCTGGACGAAGAGGGGAAAGGCCGGGTGGCTATGCTGCTCTCCGATCAGATCTGGCTGTGGTCGCGCGGTCATGACGGCGGCGGCCCGCAAGGCGAATTGCTGCGCCGCGTCGCCCACTGGCTGATGAAGGAGCCGGACCTGGAGGCGGAGGCGCTGACCGCGCGCATCGCCGACGGCCGGCTGCTGATTGAGCGCCGCTCCACCGACCCGGCACCGCCGGCCCCGGTGACGGTGACCGCGCCCGACGGGACGAAAACCACGCGGGCTTTGTCGCCGTCCGCCCCCGGGCGGACAGTGGCCGACGTGGCGGCGACGCAGCCGGGCGTGTGGCAGGTCAGCGACGGGACACGCACCGTGGAGGCCGCCGCCGGTGCGGCGAACCCGCTGGAGATCGAGGATCTGCGTGCGACCGCGACTCGCCTCGCCCCACTCGCCCGCACCTCGGGCGGCGGCGTGCATTGGCTGGGCACAGCGACCGCGGCGATCGTGCCCGAACTGCGACGGACAGAGCCGGACCGCACCGCCTCGGGCAACGGCTGGATGGGATTGCAGCGCCGGCACGACTATGTTGTGACCGGGATCGCCTCCTTCCCGCTGCTGCCGGCCTGGGCGGCCCTGCCGATCCTGCTGGGGTTGCTGCTATTGGCCTGGCGGAGGGAGGGCGCGTAGGGAGCCGGACGACGCGGCTTCTGCTGTTTGCTCATGGAGGAGGTCGTGTCTTCCAGATAGACGATCCGAACGAGCGGGGGTCCGCGCCCGGGGCGTCGCAGCCGGTTTCGTCCGCCATCGCGCTCGTGGGGTTCGTCGGCCTCGCGCTGCTGGTGGGGATCGCCGACGGGGCACTCGCCTCCGGGGCCGCGCGAGGCTGGCTGCTGTCGCTCCATCGGCCGCCGGGCGCCATTCCGGGCACCGCGTTCGGGCCGATCTGGGGCGCCCTGCAAATGAGCAGCGGGATCGCCGGATGGCTGGCATGGCGCCGCGCCGATGCCGGCCCGGCGCTGCGCCTATGGGGATGGCAGCTCGCCGCCGGGGCGGCCCGGGCGGCGGCATTCTTCGGCATCCACAATTTCGCCCTCGCGCTCGGCATGGGTGTCGTCATGCTCGGTCTTTTGCTGGTGGTGATCCGTCGCTTTGGCGCGATCCATCGGACCGCCGCGTGGCTGATGGTTCCCTCGCTCCTGTGGGCAGGCTATGTGTTATACCTCGACGCCGGATTCCTGCTGTTGAATCCGGGCTGGTGAATCCACGCTGGGACAGGACGGCCTTGCATGACGCTTTCGGCTTTCGGTGGACATTTCGCGCGCGCCGTCGCGGCTTTGACTTTCCTTTGCGGCGGCGCCGGGTTGGCCCACGCGCAAGGGATCGGACCGGCGGGATCGCTCGACAGTGTGCAGGGCCAGGCACCGAGCTTCAGCAAGGAGCAGCTCGACCGCAGCCTTAAGGGCCAACGTCTTCCGCCCGCCGCTCTCCCAGGGGCGGCCGGGAAACAGGCGATCGCCCCGCCCACGCGCGTGCCGACATTGCTGAGCCCGACGGAGCAGTTGTTCGACGCGATCAATCGCGGGGACATGGACAACGTGCGCGACGCGCTCAGTCGCGGCGCCGACCTCTCGGCCCCCAACGAGCTTGGACTTACCCCGCTCGATCTGTCGATCGACCTCGGCCGCAACGATATCTCGTTCCTGCTGTTGTCGATGCGTGGCGCCTCGCCGGCGCAGACCGGCCCGGCGCAACCGGTTCAAACGGCCAAGGCAACGCGCCAGGCCCGGGCCAAGGCAGTGCGGGAAGCGGCCCGCGAGCGGCCCACCCACGCCTTGACGCGGACGGCGGAAGCCGAGCAGGCGGGCCGGCCGAGCCTGCCCACCTTGTTCGCCGGCAACGGCGGCACGCCGATCCCGCAGGCCGGCTTCCTGGGCTTCAACGGACGCTGATAATGCCGGAAGCACCGCACCTGAGCGAACTCGCCGGCGATTATCAGACGCTGCACGAGTTCATCCCCGCCGCGCGCGCCAGGCTCAGCGACCACATCTGGGGCTATCTCGTCGGCGCCACCGAGACCGAGACGACGATGCGGCGCAACCGCCTCGCGCTGGATCAGATCGCGCTGCGTCCCCGGGTCTGTCGCGACGTATCGAGCGTGGATTGCACGTCGACATTGCTCGGCATGAAGATGCGCCTGCCGGTGATGCTGGCACCGGTCGGCTCGCTCGAATCGTTCCATCCGGAGGGCGCGGCGGAGGCCGGACGCGGCGCGTCGGCCTTCGGCGTCCCGATCATCGTCAGTTCCGTCACCAAGCCGGGGCTGGAGGAGACGGCGGCGGCAGTGCCGGGGCCGAAGATTTTCCAACTGTACGTGCGCGGCGACGATGCGTGGGTGGACGACATCGCCGCGCGCGCGACCGAGTCCGGCTACGAGGCCTTCGCCATCACCGTCGATACCGCCGCCTACTCCCGCCGCGAACGCGACATCGCCGGGCGCTTCGTCAAGCCGTGGCGCACCGCGGCGACCGGCCACGAGTTCCAGGCCGGATTTTCCTGGCGCAACGTCGCGCACTTCAAAGAACGGCACCCGATTCCGCTGATCCTGAAGGGAATCGCCACCGGAGAAGACGCCGCGATCGCCTGTGAGCACGGTGTCGACGTGATCTATGTCTCCAACCACGGCGGCCGCCAGCTCGATCACGGGCGCGGCGCGATGGATGTCTTGCCGGAGGTGCTGGACGCCGTGCGCGGCCGCGCGCGCGTGGTGATCGACGGCGGCATCTGCCGGGGCACCGACGTCGTGAAGGCGATCGCGCTGGGCGCCGACGCGGTCGCCATCGGGCGGCTCTTTTGCTACGCGCTCGCCGCCGAGGGGCAGGCTGGCGTGCGCCGGATGCTGGAGATCCTGGAGCAGGAAGTCGCGGTGGCGATGGCGCTCGCCGGCGTGACGCGCCTCGCCGAGCTGAACCGCTCGCTGCTGCATCTCGGCGCGCCGGCCGTCACCGTGCCGCACGTCCACAGCGCCTTCCCGCTGCTGTTCCGCACGGCGGAGGCGCCTTAAGAGGTGTTAGCCGCAGCGAGTAACTGCGTCAGCGCCGGCCGCACCTCTGTAACGGACGTTTCAATCCATCTAGCCAAGTCATCGGTTAGGCAGTCGGCGTCAGTCCGGAAATCGTACAACCTTCGCCCAACCACCAATTCAGCGCCGCTGATCACCCATGCTCCCGGAATTGCGTCCTTGGCTAGGGCAGCGACGGGAAGTGTCGGAGTCTTCGGGTCCGTCCCCAAAAGGACTAACGCGTGCGGCTCCGAAGGAAGCCCACACTCAGTCCACCATTGAGAGTTTTCGGGAAAGCGAAACCCCCAACCGATGAACCATTTCGCATTCGGC
>JBDTFI010000357.1:0-4189 GCA_039938035.1 Acetobacteraceae bacterium
GACGCCGCCCTGGCCCTGAACCCGACGCCGGCCGAGCGGCGATGGCTGGAGGCGCGGCGCGCGAGCGGATGAACACCTACTGCGCCGTCGCGGCGCCCCGCGCGGCCTCCAGGATCTCCGCCGACAAAGCGGGATCATCGCTCGCCCGCGCCAGCACCACCGCGCCGACGAGCGTGCACAACCCAGCGACCGCGCGCTCGCGCCGCTTCCCCGGCAGGCACCGCGCCAGCGCCCCCAGCATCACCCGGATCGCTGCCGTCACCCCCGGCCGGGCGGCCGGATGGCGCGCGACGTCGGAGCCGAGGGCGGCCAGCAGGCAGCCGCGCGCCGGCTCGGCGACATGGGCGGGATCGAGATAGGAGGCGACGATCCGCCCCAGCGCCACCTCGCCCGGCTCGTCGCGCGACAGCGCCTCCCAGCGCGAAGCCGAGCGCGCCAGCGCCGCTGAGGCGGCTTCGGCCACCAGCGCCTCCTTGGAGGGGAAATGCGTGTAGAACCCGCCATGCGTCAGGCCGGCCTCGTGCATCACCGCATCGACGCCGACCGCGTCGAACCCGCGCTCGCGAAACAACCGCCCGGCCGCCTCGACGATCCGCGCCCGGCTGGCGGCGCCACGCTCGCTGGCGCCGCGCATCAGATCCGATCCCTTCGCATGACGATCGTCATTATCCGCAGTTGATTTTTTCATGACGGCCGTCATGATAGCGCGTCTTCCGGTGGATTGCACCCCATGAGCCCAACGTCACGCATCGCTCGCCTGCTGGCCGGTCGGGTCGAATATGCCTGGGTGGTGGCGGGGACCGCCCTCGCTGTCATCATCTGCTCGGTCGGCGTGCGTGCCGCCCCCGGCGTGCTGATCGTGCCGCTGGAGAAGGCGTATGGCTGGGACACGGCGACGATCTCAGGCGCGATCTCGCTCAATATCGCCCTGTTCGGCCTCGGCGGCCCGTTCGCCGCCGCGCTGATGCGCACCATCGGGGTGCGCGCGACGGTGTTCGGCTCGATGGCGCTGTTGGTGCTCGGCGCCGGCCTGTCGGGCTTCATCACCCAGATCTGGGAGCTGTATCTGACCTGGGGGGTGCTGGTCGGCCTGGGCTCCAGCCTGGGCATGATGGCGTTGGCGGTGACCGTCGCCAATCGCTGGTTCGTCACGCGGCGGGGTCTGGTGGTCGGGATGCTGACCGCCGGGAACGCCAGCGGGCAGCTGATCTTCCTGCCGCTGTTGGCCCATATCGCCGGTGCCGCCGGCTGGCGCTACGTCCCCTGGACGGCGGCCGGTGCCATGCTGGCACTGATGCCGATCGTCTGGCTGCTGCTGGCCGAAAGCCCCGCCGCGATCGGCGTCGCCCCGCTCGGCGCGGCCGCACCGCTGCCCGAGGCGCCCCTGGAGGGCAACCCGTTCCGCATCGCGCTCGCCGGTCTCGCGCGCGGCACCGGATCGCTCGATTTCTGGCTGCTGGCGGGCAGTTTCTCGATCTGCGGCTTCTCGACCTACGGGCTGGTGATCACCCATTTGATCCCCTACTGCGCCGATCACGGCATCCCGGCCGTCAGCGCCGCCGGCATCCTCGCCGCGATCGGGGTGTTCGACTTCATCGGCACCCTTGGTTCGGGCTGGCTGACCGATCGCTACGATTCCCGGATCCTGCTGTTCTGGTATTACGGGTTGCGCGGGGTGTCGCTGCTCTGGCTGCCGTTCAGCGGCTTCGATCCCGTCAGTCTGGGGATATTCGCGGTCTTCTTCGGCCTCGACTTCGTCGCCACCGTCCCGCCCACGGTCGCGCTGACCACCCAGATTTTCGGCAAGCGGGACGCACCGGTCGTCGCCTCTTGGATCTCCGCCGGGCACCAGTTGGGCGGGGCGGCGGCGGCCCTCGGCGCCGGCATCGTTCGCACCGAGACCGGCAGCTACGTCCTCGCCTTCGCCGGCAGCGGCGTGCTCTGCTTCATGGCCTCACTCCTGGTGCTGCGGATCGGTCGGCGGAACGCCGTGGCGGTCGCCTGATTTGTAGTCACATCGGCGGTGCCGGCCCCGGATTTGTGGACATATCGGCCTTCGCAGTTGCAGCATTTGTGCTCACAACCCCGTTCGCAAGTGCAGCATTTGTGGACATCTTTCGCGGTTGCGAACAGGATTTGTGGACACAACGCGTCTAGCCGATCTCCTCCTCCTGCCTGACCATCCGCAGCGCCTCGCGGAACCCGGCGGCCGCATCGGCGAGGTCAGACGCCTCGTGCGTGCAGGACAGCAGCCCGCCGAGCCGGCCATTCACGTCGACGCCGTTCACCAGCAATGCGAGCCGCAGCTTTCGCGCGATCGGGCCCGGCTGGTCCTTCATCTCCGCGAAGCCCACGGAATGGGGATCGAACCGGCCGGGCACGATCGGGCGGCGGCGCGGGTTCATGAACAGATGAAAGCCCGACGAGGTGCCGTAGACCGCCCATCGCACGCCCTCGGCCGCGATCACCTCATTCAGCGCGTCGCGCAGCGTGGCGGCGGCCGCGTCGGCGCGTTCGTTCGCGTCGGTGTCGGCGATCACGCCGAGCGCCGCCGAACCCGCGGCGGCGGAAACCGGATTGCCATTGAACGTGCCCTGATGCTGGATCTTCTCCCGCCCGGCCGCCGCGCTGGCGCGAAAATCCAGCAGGTCGAGGATGTCGCGCCGCCCCGCCACCGCTCCGCCCGGCAGCCCGCCGGCGAGGATTTTCGCCAGGCCGGTCAGGTCGGGCCGGATGCCGAACGCCACCTGCGCGCCGCCGCGCGAGACGCGAAAGCCCGTCACCACCTCGTCGAAAATGAGCAGCACGCCATGCGCCTCGGTCAGCCGGCGCAGCGTGTGCAGGAACTCGGGCCGGATCGGCACCTGCCCGAAGCTCGATCCGGTCGGCTCCAGGATCACCGCGGCGATGTCGGGGTTGCCTTCGAGCGCGGCGCGCAGCCCCGTCTCATCGTTGGGATCGATCAGCATCGATTTCTCGGCGACGCCCGCCAGCACGCCCGGTGTCGGCGAGCCGTCGAAATGGTTGGAATATCCCGCCGTCATGTGGTCGTGCCAGCCGTGGAAATGGCCGCGCAAGCGCAACAAGGTGGCGCGCCCGGTATGCGCCCGCGCGAGCCGCACCGCCATCAACGTCGCTTCGGTGCCCGAGGACGTGAAGCGCACAAATTCGGCCGACGGGATCAGACGGCGGACCGCCCGCGCCCAGCCCACCTCACCCGCGTGGTTCGCGCCGAAATGCGTGCCGGCGCCCATCGCCCGCGCGGCGGCTTCGCCGACCACTGGATTGCCGTGCCCGAGCAGCAGCGCGCCATGGCCGCCAAAGAAGTCGACGTAGCGATTGCCGTCCACGTCCCATTTGCGCGGCCCAAGCGCGCGCTCGACGTAGATGCCGTACGGGTCGAGATGACGCGCATCGTGGGTGATCCCGCTTGGGAACAGCCCGGCCGCTTCCGCCGCCAGCGCCGCCGAGCCGCGCGTGCGCTCACGATAGGCACCGACGATCCGCGAGTTGGTACGTTGGGCGTCCATCGACGGTCCTTCCAATCGGCCCTATCCGAGCATCCGCGCGACATTCCCCGCCGCGTCCGCCGGCGCCGTGTTGAACGCCGCCTCCCAGACCGCGACCAACCCGTCGCGCAGCACCCAGACCTCGACGCCGAATCCCTTCATTCCAACCCCTGTCTCGGCATCCTGCCAGGATCCTTCCCAGACATTGGTCATCGTGTCCCCGACCAGCGAGCGCAACTGCTTAGACAGCCGGTAATCGCTCTGCTTTGCCCGCCGCGTCTCGAAGAACGTCCGCAGCGCCGCGCGCCCGCGAAACTCCGGCAAGGTGCCGAAGCGCACCGTGCAGTCCTCCGTGAACCCCGCCACCAGCGCATCGACGTTCCACGGCATGAACAGCGATTCGACATACGCGACCAGCTTCCTCGCGTCTTCATTCGTCATCCCGTCCTCCTGACCACCGCCGGTATCTCCCGCAACAACGCGATCCCCGGCGAGCGGCACGCCAGGACCAGGAACTTCAGCACGCACGCCCCGGCGAGGAACGCCGTCATCCCGCCGACATCGTGCGGCGGGCTGACCGTGTTCACCTCGAATCCGACGAAGCGCAGCCCGCCCAGCCCCTCGATCAGCGCCAGCCCCTCGCGCGACAGCAAGCCGCCCCAGGTCGGCGTGCAGACACC
>JBDTFI010000358.1:0-6309 GCA_039938035.1 Acetobacteraceae bacterium
GCGCGCGCTGCGCATCCCGGTGATCGTCAACCCGCTGGTGCGCGAACGCTGCGCCTTCATTTGCGACATCGGCACCCCGCGCACCGAGTTGGGCTTCGCCTGGCCCGACATCGACTTCGCCCATATCGAGGAAGTGTGGTGGCCGCCGATGCCCGAACCCGCCGCCGATGTCGAGGTGCGCGCCGGGCGCTTCCGCGCCGAGATGGCCGCCTTGCCCGACTGGTCCGACACGTTGGTGGTGACGCACTGGGGGTTCATCATGGCGCTCACCGCGCTCAGCGTGCCGAACGGCACCTGGATGCGCTACGACCCGACGGCGCCCGCCCCGGCGGAGATCCCCTGGCGGGTGTGAACGGCTCCTCTCAGCCGTAGACGAACACCTCGTCGTCGAGGTCGATCGCCGGGAACTGGTCTTTCTCGGCCCAGTAATCCTGCGTGTGCTGCCATTCGGGCTTGTCGCCCCGCTTCGGCAGCAGATGCACGCCGCGCATGATATAGCCCGGATTGAAGTTCTCCGGATCGATCCAGGCCAGCAGCGGCATATCCTTGTCCTGCGCCCGCAACGCCACCGTGACCCGCCGCGCGCCCTTGTCCTTCATGTGGTTGAGCAGCCGGCACACGAGGTCGGCGACCAGATCGGACCGCAGCGTCCAGCTCGCGCGGAAATAGCCGAACACCCACGCCATGTTGGGCACCCCGGTGAACATCGTGCCGCGATAGGTGACCGTGTCGGAGAACACGAGCGGCTTGCCGTCGATCGCGAAGTCGATGTCGCCCAGCACGTTGAGATGAAAGCCCGTCGCGGTGATGATGATGTCGGCATCGAGGTGCTTCCCGGATTTGAGCGTGATGCCGGTCTCGGTGAACCGCTCGATCTCGTCGGTGACGACCGATGCCTTACCGGCGGCGATCGCCTGGAAAAGGTCGCCGTCCGGCACGAAGGCGAGGCGCTGGCGCCAGGGCCGATAGGTCGGGGTGAAATGCGTCGCCACGTCGTAATCGGGTCCCAGGTAAGCGCGAACCCCCTCGATCAGCTCCTGCTTCACGATTTCCGGTTCGTCGAAGGTGCGGCGGGCGAACAAATCCTGATCGTGCAGGATCTTCCGGCGCGCGATCTCGTGGATCCAATTCTCGTCGATCGCCAGCTCCCGCAACATCTCGGCAAGTTCGTTCACATTGCGCGCCGCCCTGAAATAGGTCGGTGAGCGCTGCAGCATCGTGACGTGCCCGCAGTCCTCGGCGATCGCCGGCACCAGCGTCGCCGCGGTGGCGCCCGAGCCGATCACGACGACATTCCTGCCCTTGTAGTCGAGGTCTTCCGGCCAGGTCTGCGGATGGATGATCCGGCCCTTGAAGGCCGCCATCCCCTCCCAATCGGGCGTGTAGCCCTCCGCGTGCCGGTAATAGCCCTGGCACATCCACAGGAAATTCGCGGTGAAGCGGACCGGCTCGCCGGTGTCCGTTCGCGTGGCCTCGATGGTCCAGAGATTATCCGCGCTCGACCAGCGTGCCGAGGCGATCTGGTGGCGATAGCGGATATGCCGGGCAAGATCGTTTTCGTCGATGACGTCGCCCATGTAGCGCAGGATCTGCTCCGCCGAGGCGATCGGCGCGCCCAGCCACGGCTTGAACCGATAGCCGAACGTGTGCAGGTCGCTGTCGGAGCGGATGCCCGGATAGCGATGGGTGATCCAGGTGCCCCCGAAGCCCGCCTGCGATTCCAGGACGACAAAGCTCGTGCCGGGGCATTGCTTGGTGAGGTGATAGGCCCCGCCGACCCCGGAGATCCCAGCTCCGACGATCAGGACGTCGAAGTGCTCGGTCGTCACGGGGGCGGGCGCGGTGAGCGTCGCGGCGTCATTCATGGGGTCCGGCCTTTTGCGAGCGGGCATGTAACCACGGTCTCACCCTAGCAATCAGCAGGTGATCCCACCATCACGGGTGCCGGTCCAGCGGATTGGCCAAACGCGGCGGCGGCCAGCCAGGACCTGGATGCGAGCTGGCCGGCTCAACAGTCCCCGCCGTCCTCGTCGTCTCTTTCATCGTCGCGATCGTCGTGGCACTTGCGGCAACCACAGGGGTCGCAGTGGCGCTTTTCACAGCAGCCCTTGCGGCAGTCGTCGCAGCATTTCTTGCAGCCGCATTCGTTCCAGACCGTGGTGGCGACAACCTCCAATGTCCTGACCGGGGTTGCCGGGTCGTCGCTGGTGATGACCAGGTCGCACGAATGCGGAAATTTCTCCGTGGCCTTGTATCGAATGACCACGGTCAGGCACGAGCCAGGGTGCAGCGGCGCCGGAAATGGGTTGTTGATCAGCTTCCAGTGGCGACTCTTGCGTTTGAACGCGACGCTCGAGACGTTCAGTTTGCAGTCGCCCACGTTGCAGACGGAGATCACCCGCTCTTCCCGGCAACAGGCAGGCACGCCGCCAAAAAAGGCGGAGCCGGTGACCGCGAGCTTGCCCCCCGGCGCGTTGCCGGAGATCACGATGGATTGCGGACCGCGCGGATCGTTGCTGGAAACCGTGATCACCGCTCCGGCTGGCGTCGCGCCGAGCGCGGTTGGCTGAAAGCGGATCGGCAACGACACGGAAGCGCCGGCGGCGACGGCGACGGGATAGGCCAAGATGCTCGGAAGAAGAAACTCGCCGGAGGAGGCGGTTATGGCGGTCACCAGCAGGGTGCATTTGCCGCCGTTGTTGACGACGAGGGGCTCGTCGGCGAATGAACCGAGGCAGACATTGCCGAAATTGCCGCTGTCGGCGATGCCTAGCACGAGCCGCGGGACCACCCCGCTACCGGTTACGGTGATCGTATGGGGATTGAACAGGTCGTTGCTGAAAATAGTGAGCGTCGCGCTGCGAAACCCCGCGGCGATGGGTTTGAAGCGGATCACGACATCGATGGAACCCCCGGGGCTCACCGCGAGCGGGTAGGAGGCGACGCCGGGAACCTGGAAATCACCCAAGGATGACGTGATGTTCCATATCAGCAGCGTGCTGAACCCGGCATTGTCGATGGTCAAGGTTTCATCGACGAAGGAATCGAGGCAGGTGTCGGCGAAGGTGCCGGAGTCGGCGATGGCGGTTGCGAGGATCGGGGCGGGTGCGAGCGCCGCCAGCAGCCGTAGCCCGTTGATGCTGCCCCAGCCGGTGCAAGGGTCCCAGTCGATCGCGGCTGTGTAGAATGGTGAATCCGGTGTGTTGCCGGGGTCGTTATCGCCCACCGTGATATCGTTGCAGATATCCTGGCCGTGAATATAGAGTGTTGGGTTGAGGAACCCGACATCGCGACCCAGGAAGGCGTTGATGGTGGCCACCAGGCCGGCATAGAGCGGCGCGACCGCGCTGGTCCCGTACCCTGCCTTGGACCCGGTACCGGCGATGAAGAAGCCGCTCATCGCGACCATGCCGGAAACATCGGGCACGCCCCGCCGAACCCCGCCGTCGTTCTTGGAGATGGGCAGGATTCCGGCGGCGGATTGGTACGGCGGCAATGGGAATGTATCGCTCACTCCGCCGCCGGTTGAGTTGTAGATCGGCGGCGGCGGACCGCTGTTGAACGGCGATGCGAGATTGGCGTCGCTCCAGGTCCATTCCCGCCATGGCGGCGGTGGAACCGGGTTGGAGCCGCCGAGGATGGTGCCGCCGCAGGCGGTCACCCAGGGATCGGCGTTGGGATAGCTGACATGGCATCCGACGCCGCCAAAGAGGTTGTTGGAGCCCCAGTCGCCGATCGCCATCAGCACGGTGATGCCGCGCGCGGCGGCGCTTTGCAGGTAGCCGGTCAGGATGCTTACCGGGCTTGACGATGACGAGAGGCTGCCGACCGTTCCGGGATCGTCGCTTAGATAGGGCACCCAACTCGCGGAAAGAACCGAGGGCGGATTGTCTCCGGCGGGAGGAAAGATGGCACGGTCGAGGAAGGCGACCCAGCCAGCCTCGTTATCATCGCTGAAATACACGTTGATATTGGCGCCCAGACCCGCCGCGGCGGCGATGGAGACGTCGATCGTGCATTCAAAGACAGCGGCGGCGATGGACGGGGTGGCGGGGCTGGTGACGTTGATCGGGTTATTGATGTTGCCCAGCAGCAGGATGTCCGTGAGGCTTGGCAGTGGCAGCGTGGCGCCACCGGGCAGCGCCTGAATGAACGACGTGATATCGCTGGAGAGATAGGCGGCTCCGGCGTCGGCGCCTTCGAACAGGCCAATCGTCTGGCCGGTCGCCTTATTCGTCGGGAAATTGTAGCGTTGCGCGATGGCTGCCGGAGAAAGATAGCCCGCTCCAGGCGGATCGCCGGTGCCATTTCCCGCCGGGAGTCCGAGGTGCCGGTTGTCGAGTCCGATTACCGCCGCGACGACCTCGATCAGCTTAGCCGGAAGATGCACCGGGCCGTCGAAGCCGCGATGAACATGCTCGTCAACATGCACGTGGGCGCCGAAGGGACGCCCTCCCTCCCCATGGACATCGCGCGGCATGAAACGGCCCGGCGCGCGATAGCGGTTGAGCTTGATGGCGAAGGCGGCGTTGACCTCGGCCGCGCTGCCTTCGGCCACGATGCGGCGGCGTCCGGCGTGCTTGTCGATTACCCGCAGGCCTTTGCCTTGGAGGTAGTCGAGCACCGCGTCGACATCGGCCTCGCTCGCGCCGTGGCGGCGGTAGAATTCATCAGGAGAGAGGAATGCGCGCTTGGCGGGAGGTGTGTCCTGCCAGTGCTGGAGATCCGGCAGCTCCGGGCTGCCCGGTTTCTGCCGCAACAGGAGGGTGACGGCGACACGCTCCGTCGCTTCGACCGGCCCGATCAGCACCGATCCGGCGATCTGGGGGCGTTCGCTGCCTGGAAGCGGCCGATAGCCCGCGGGGATAGCCATGACGTGTGCTCCTTCCCGGTGTTGGCGTTTGGGTGTTGGAAAGATCGCGCTGTGAGAAGCCTATTCGGCCGGGCACTTCAGCAGCCATGTGGTACTCTCGTGCGAAACCGCATTGGCAGGCAATCGAATGGTGTATTTGTAACCCCCGGCTCCAGCCACGTGTTCTTGCTCGGATAGCTCGTTCGCCGGCGCGCCGTCCGCCCATCGTCCCCTACCCCAACGCCAGCTCCCGATACCCCCCAGCCGCCACCTCATCACACCGCGCCCGATACGCCGGCGCACTCCCGCTGTACCGCGCGATGATACGGGTCTGCTTGCCCTCCACATTGGAGTTGACCCCCGTCATCCAGGAGTTGACCTGGTTGGACAGCAGCCCCTCCCCCACCGAGCGGACGTGATCGGTCCACGACGCCACCCCCGCCGGGGTCGCCTCCACCCGCGTCAGGTCATGCTCGCGCGCGAACCGCACCAGCCCCGTCACCCATTCGACATTGTATTCAATGCTGCGGGGAATGTTACCGAGCGCCGTGTGCGGCCCCATCAGCATCATCATGTTGGGAAAGCCCTCGACCATGACGCCGAGATAGGTCCGCGGGCCGTCGGCCCACGCATCCTTGAGCCTGCGCCCGTCCACGCCCCTGAAATCGATGCGGTCGAAGCTGCCGGTGATCGCGTCGAAGCCGGTCGCATAGATGATGATGTCGAATTCGTACTCTGCATCGCTGGTCTTGATGCCCGCCGGGGTGATCCGCTCGATCGGGGTGTCGTAGATGACCACCAGCCGGACATTCGGCTGGTTGTAGACCTCGTAGTATTTCGTCTCCAGCGGCACGCGGCGGGTGCCGAAGCCGTGGTTCCTGGGGATCAGCTTCTCGGCGACCGCCTGGTCCTTCACCCGCTCGCGGATCTTCCGCGCCACGAAGTCGGTGATGAGGTCGTTCGCCTTCGGGTCGATCAGGATGTCGCGGAAATTGCCCTGCCAGATGCCGAAGCCGGGGGAGGCGTACAGTGTCTCGAAGAACGCCTCGCGTTCCTCCGCCGTCACCTCGAAGACGCCGCGCGGGTCCGGCGAGTGCAGGAAGCAGGCAAAGCTCTCCTGGCAGCGCCTGAACATCTCGGGATAGCCAGCCTTGATCGTCGCCATCGTGTCGGCGTCGATCCTGGCGTTGTGCAGCGGCGCGCACCAGTTCGGCGTGCGCTGGAACACGGTCAGGTGCTTGACCGTCTTCGCCACCTCCTGGATCGTCTGCACGCCGGTGGCGCCGGTGCCGACGACTGCCACCCGCTTGCCCTCGAAACTCACCTTCTCATGCGGCCATCGTGCGGTGTGGAAGGACTGGCCCGTGAAACTCTCCACCCCGTCGATGCGTGGCATCGTCGGGGCCGACAGCGGGCCGATGGCGGTGATCAGGAAGCGCGAGCGAAAGCATCCGCCG
>JBDTFI010000359.1:0-3046 GCA_039938035.1 Acetobacteraceae bacterium
CCAACGCGATGGCGAAGATCCACACCCCTTCCCAGGAGTTGTCATGCACGCCGGCCCACATCTCATTCAGGCTCGGCCGCGCGGCGGATATGAACACGAACACCCCGTGAACCAGGATGAAGAACACGAACCACAGAAGCCCGAGGAAATGGAGCGTCCTGGCGCGTTGTCGGTTGATCGGTCTGCCGAGCCAGCCGAGCCGGTTCGCGATCGCCGGGCTCTGCATCAGACCGGTGAATATCTGGACCGGCGCCGCGATGAATACCGTGAAAAAATAGATGAGTTGTTGCAGGGCGTTAAAGCGCGTCCAGCTCTGGTCCCCAGGGAAGTGCAATGACCAGTATTGAATCAGCATTGACAGCGCGTTGGGAAAGACGGTCCACGTTGTCGGTACCAGCCGCAGCCACTGGGCGGTGGCAAACAGCATCCCGTAGAACGCCGCGCCGTTGAGTACCCATAACAGATTGACCGAGAAGTGCCACCATCGGGCAGGCCCGACCGAGTGACGAATGCCCGGGATGCCAAACCACTTCGGAAGGGTGACCGAGTCGCTTTTGGACGTCCATGCCTGCTCCGCTGGAACGCGCACGTCCAAGGTCCTGACAACGCGCCCATGCCTGTTCTCTTTGGACGTCCATGCCCGGTCCGCCGGAACTGAATGCTGGAAGCGGAACCAGTCGGTGCCCGGGGTGCAATTCCTGTTCCAGTAGAGGCGCGGGTGATCCGCCAGTATCTGGATGCCCGACCGGATGATGAAGAACATGAAGAACATATTGAGGAAGTGCTCGACGCGCAGCCACAATGGGTAGCCGGCGTGCACCGCCGGGGCGGACTTCGGCACGCCTGGATAGCGCAACAGGAACTGCTGAAACCAATCGGTGTTGAAGAGCCCCTGGCAGACCGCGATCCCGAGGACCAGAACGACAAACACGACCGGGATGGCCCACAGGACGTTGATCAGCCGCGTGCCCACGCGGACTCGGGGCACCTCGCCCCATCGGGGCGGCAGCCAGGAACTCGGCCGAATGCTGCCATCAGCCTTGCTGAGGCGCGCTCTGAGAGGGTCCGGTCGCGTCGAAGCCTTGTCAGAGGGCATCCTGCTTCCTCTTTGCCTGGGTCAGGCCGCCCGCGCGTGCTCACGTTTGCCGCGCACGTGGAGGACGGACCTGCCACTGGAAACATCGGGCCAGTGTCGGAGTTCCGATGAGGAGCTTCGTTATCGCAAGCGTCGCAGGCGGACTCCCGCGTGACGGGGTTGTGTAGGCCGCCGCCCTTGACCCAACCGCCGGTGGTGGCTAAGCGCTCGCGCGTCCGAACCCATTCAGGGAACAGAACAATGACCATGAAATTCCTCGGGGCGGTCGCCCTGACCGCCCTGCTGGCAGCATGTTCCAACACGCCGCCCGCCACGACCGGCGCGTCCACCGGCGCCGGCGCCGGCACCACCATCACCACTACGCCGGGCGTAGGGCCGGGGAGCCAGGAGGATCTGGCCACCAATGTCGGCGACAAGGTGTTTTTCGCGTTCAACCAGTCCAGCCTGACATCGGATGCTCAGGCCACCCTCGACCGCCAGGCCGAGTGGTTGCAGAAATACCAGCAGGTACAGGTGCAGGTCGCGGGCAATACCGATGATCGCGGCACGGAGGAGTACAACCTCGCGCTCGGTCAGCGCCGCACCAACGCGGCGCGCGACTATCTCGTGGCGCGCGGCGCAAGCTCGGCGCGCATCAATACGATCAGCTTCGGCAAGGACCGCCCGATCGCCCTCGGCGACAACGAGCAGTCCTGGGCGCAGAACCGCAACGCCATCACTTCCGTGCAAAACGCCAACGTCTCCATGCGCTGAGCCGCGCATGGGACGCGCCTTCTCCGGGACGATCGTGTGTCTCTGTCTGCTGGCTGGCATCGTCGCGCCGGCGGCGGCGCAGATGGAGACGCGCGAGGGGATTGCGCTGCAAAACCAGATTCTGGAGTTGCAGCATCAGATCCAGGTCCTGGCCCAGCGTGGCGCCGGCGGCGGTGGCCCAGCCTACGTCGCGCCCTATCCGCAAGCGGCCCCGTCAGGGGTGAGCGGCGAAATCGTCACTCAACTGCTGACCCGCGTGGATTCGCTCGATTCCGCGGTGCGGGAGTTGCGAGGGCGGGTGGAGGAACTGACCAACCAGGTCCAGCAGCAGAACGCCCAGCTCGGCAAACGGATCGACGACCTCCAGTTCCAGATGCAGAACCCGCGTGCGGGAAGCCCCCCGCCGTCGCCGGTTCCTTCGCCGGCGGCCTCTCCGGCGGCTTCCACGCCCCCGGGTTTCGCGCCCCCCGGCGTGCCGCCGCCGGCCTTGTCGACCCCCCGACCGACACCTCCGTCGAATGGGCGGCGGACGCCGGAGCTGAGTTTGCGGGAGGGCGATGCGGCGCTGGCGCGGCGGGACTACGCCACCGCCGAGCAGGACGCCCGCGACGTGCTCGCCAACCGTGCCTCGCCACGCGCCTATGACGCGCAATATCTGCTGGCGCAAGCGCTCATGGGGCAGCGGCAATATTCACAGGCGGCCATTGCGTTCGACGACGCTTACAACCGGCAGAGGAAGGGCTCGCACGCTCCCGACGCCCTCCTGGGCCTCGCCGATTCCCTGGCGGCGATCAACGAGAAGCGCGCCGCCTGCGACACGCTGACCAAGCTCCGCACCGAATTCCCCGCCGCGCGGGCGGATGTACGCGACCGCGCGGCGCAGACGGACAAGCGCGCCGCCTGCCGGTAGCGGCGCCCGTCACCGAAGCCGCGTTCCGGCGGCTGATGGACCCGCTCGGTCCGTTCGAGCCGGCGCCGAGGCTCGCCGTCGCCGTCTCCGGCGGTCCCGACAGCCTCGCCCTCGCGCTGCTCGCCGATTCCTGGGTCCGGGCGCGAGGCGGGGCGATCCTCGCGCTGATCGTCGACCACGGATTGCGCGTCGAAGCGGCGCGGGAGGCCGAGGAGGCCCGCGCCTTGCTGGCGAGCCGGGGCATCGCGAGCAGCATCCTGCGAGCCGCGGGCCTGCGCCCCGGAACG
>JBDTFI010000360.1:0-2523 GCA_039938035.1 Acetobacteraceae bacterium
GTGTGGTCCTCGCCCGATAACTGGACGAACCCCGCCCCGCAGGCCCGGCGCGTGTGCAGCGGACGGGCGAGGTTCGCCGTCGCGTCCTTCACGCCGACGATGTTGGGGTGCCGGGCGAGGCGGGCCATCGTCTCCACGGTCATGTCGACCACGCTGCGCGGCGGGATGTTGTAGATGATGATGGGCAGGTCGACCGCATCGGCGATCGCCTTGAAGTGCAGATAGAGCCCCTCTTGCGTCGGCTTGTTGTAGTAGGGCGTCACGATCAGCGCCGCCTGCGCGCCGGCCCTGCGGGCGTGGCGCGTGAGGTCGATCGCCTCCTCGGTGCTGTTCGACCCGGCGCCGGCGATCACCGGCACCCGTCCCTTCGCCACCTCGATGGCGATTTCCACGACGCGCTTGTGCTCGGCGTGATTGAGCGTCGGCGATTCACCGGTGGTGCCAACCGGAACCACCGCCGTCGTGCCCTCGTTTATCTGCCAATCGACGAACTTCGCATACGCCTTCTCATCGACCGAGCAATCCTGTCGCATCGGCGTGATCAGGGCGACGAGCGACCCCTTGAACATCGAACCCTCCTCGGCGGCATAACGTGTGACGGTAGGCGCGCGGGGGGTGCGTCGCAAGCTCGGGGGGACTAGAAGGCGGCATGTTCTTGTCCAGCGCCAGGGCGATCGGCTGGCTGCTGCTCGGCGCGCTCGCCGCCGGCGCGGCGCGCGCCTCGGCCGGCGATCCCATCCCCGCGATCCGCGCCAGCAACTTCGCCGAGGCGGATACGGCGGCGGCCGGCTTCGCCGATCCGGTGGCACGCAAGCTGGTGCTCTACTACCGGCTGCTGGCCCCGGGCGGCGGCGCGGCACGCGAGATCGCCGACTTCCAGGCGGCGAACCCGGACTGGCCGAACCAGGCCCTGTTGGAGCGCCGTCGGCAGGAGGCGATCGCACGGGAACCGGACGAGGATGCCGCCCGCGCCGCCTGCGCCCAAGGGGCCATTTCGGCCGGGGCGCTCGCCCGCTGCGCCGACGCGCTGGCGGACGGCGGGGACACCGACGGCGCGATCGAGGACGCGCGGCGCGCCTGGATTGTGAGTGTCGCCCCCGCGTCCGACGCCGCTGGCTTCCTCGCGCGCTGGAAATCCGTCCTGCAGCCGGAAGACGAACGGGCGCGTTTCGACCGTCTGGCGTGGTCCGACAACCCCGAAGCGGCCCGCCAGATCGCCCGTCTCGCGCCGGCGGATCGCCCCGCAGCACGCGCCCGCCTCGCGCTGCGCCATGACGCACCGAACGCGGCGGAGCTTCTCGCCAAGCTGTCCGCCGCCGAGCAAACCGACCCGGCGCTGGTGCTGGACGAGGCGCGCTGGCTGCGCCGCGCGAAGCGCGTTCCGGACGCCGTGGCGCTGTGGAAGGCGGCGGGCATCGCCGCCGAACAGGCGGCGCCGCCTGACCGGCGCGCGGCGTTCTGGGCGGAGCGCAATATCCTCGCGCGCCAGTTGCTGGTGCTCGGCGAGAACGCCGACGCCTATACGCTTGCCGACGACACCGCGCAGACCGCGGCGGAGCCCGCCGCGGCAGCGGCGTTTCTCGCCGGCTACATCGCGCTCCGCCGAACCGGCGACCCTGCCGTCGCCGCCGCGCATTTCACCCGTCTCGCCGAGGGCAAGGCCGCGATCACCCAGGCGCGCGCGCATTACTGGCTCGCCCGCGCCGCCGCCGCGCAGGGCAACGATCCGGGACCGGACGACGCCAAGGCGGCCGCTTTCCCCCTCACCTTCTTTGGGCAGTTGGCGGCGCGGGCGTCCGGTGTGGACGAGGCGGGGCTCGCCGAGCGCATCCGTGCCCTGACGGATCCCCCCTTCACCACCGACGCCGCGTGGACCTTCACCGGGCGAGAACTGGTACGGGCGGCAACATTGCTGTCCGCGTGGGGAGAGTTCGGCCGCGCCCGGACCTTCCTGATGCGCGCGCAGGAGACCGCGACCGATCCCGCCCAGCAGGCGCTGGCCGCGCGGCTCGCGCTCAATCTCGGGATGGCGGACACGGCGGTGTTCATCGCCCGTCGGATGGGCACGGAGGGGCTGGCGCTGCCTGGCGCGGGCTGGCCGGAGCCGGTCAGCCCGCCTGCCCCGCCGCCCGATCCGGCGGTCACGCTGGCGCTGATCCGCCAGGAAAGCAGCTTCGACGCCGGCGTGGTAAGTGCCGCCGGCGCGCGTGGCCTGATGCAGCTCATGCCGGCGACGGCGGAGGCGGAGGCGCACCGAACCGGCGGCAACGTGACGGGGGCCGACCTGACCTCCGACCCGGCGCGCAACATGGAACTGGGCGCGTCCTACATGGGCGCCATGCTCGCCCGCTTCGGCGGATCGCTGCCGCTCGCCGTCGCCGCCTACAACGCCGGGCCGCGCCGGGTCGATCAGTGGCTGCACGACAATGGCGATCCAAGGGGGGGCGATCCAAGAGGGGGCGACCCGCGCACGGGCGCGGTCGGGATGCTTGACTGGATCGAGCTGATCCCGTTCGACGAGAC
>JBDTFI010000361.1:0-15668 GCA_039938035.1 Acetobacteraceae bacterium
GCTCCTTCTTGATCGAGCCCTCGTACAGGCGAAAGAGGAAGTTGGTCCGGCTCACTCCGGCGATGACCGAGATGTGCGTCCAGTTGAAGTGGAACTGGATGATCGGGGTCTGCCCCTTGGGCGCCCAAGTGCGCACTCGCGTGGGCCGCTCGCTCAGCCAGTGCGCCAGCGCTATCTCGACGCCATCGACGGTGAGATCGCGCACGCGGGCGCGATCTCCGAGCAGTGGGTAGCGAGCTGGGAAGATTCACGGCTTGCAGTGCCCTTCACCGCAGACTTCGAGGAATGCTCGGAGCTTGCCAAGACAGCGCCGACGCCCTTGCTGCGCGGCCTTGTCTTGGGGCTATTCGTGAGCGGCCAGCTGTTCGCGCCGGTCGCCCTGCATTGAGCAGGGTCCTGGCTACATGGCGGCTCCTTGCAAAGCTTGTACAAGTGCGATACGATGTATCTCAGATCTAGTTAAGACCCCACCCAAGGAAGAAGCCATGGCTGCCACTACTGCGATGATTCACGTCCGCATGAGCGAAAGCGTCAAGATGCAGGCGGCGAAAACGCTGGAATCGATGGGACTAACGGTCTCGGATGCGGTTCGGGTTCTCATGACCCGGATCGTCGCTGACCAGGCGTTCCCGTTTGCGATCAAGGTGCCGAACGACACCACCCGAGCTGCGATCGCCGAGGCCAACGAGATCATCAAGAGCCGCCGCGCTCGCTTTGCCAACGCAAGCGCCTTGATCGATGGCATCGAAAAAGTCAGCAGCAAGTAAGCGGGCCAGCCTGCCGCGTGCATCGGACTACACCAAAGATTTTCTTCGAGACTGGCAGCGGCTGACCCATTCGGGTCGGTACGACATGAACCAGCTGAAAAAGGTCATGACGCTACTCGTTGCCAACGATGGACCGCTCGCGGCCGAATGGCTAGACCACCCGCTAAACGGTGAGTGGGAAGGCCACCGCGACTGCCACATCGGCGGCGATTTCTTGCTCATCTACACCCTCGGTGACGCTGGTAAGCACGGCACGGTGGTGTTCACCCGAAGCGGTACGCACTCCGAGCTGTTCTCGTAGTCGGCAGCCATCAACCCGTCTTTTTGACCTTCTGCCCTTCGAGCTTGGCTTCCATCAGCCCGATGATGATCTCGGTGACTGTCACTTGGCGCTGGTGCCGGAAGGCGATCCGAACAGGGAAGCGGAACGGCTGGCCGGCCTGCTGGACTTGCAGATCGAGGACGCGGGCCTGCCGGCGCCGACCTACATCATCGCCACCGGCGGCGGCCTGTGTGCGAAGTTGCTCTTCGACACCGCCATCCCGTCCACCTCGCGCCCCCGCTGGCAGTCCCTACAGCGCCAGATCGTCCAGAAGGTGGGCGAGATCGAGGGCCGCTTTGGCGATCGCGCCTGGCGCTGGCCAGTGGACTATCAAGCCTGCTACGCGGCCCGAGTGCTGCGACTGGTCGGCTCGCACAACCCGCGGTGGGACGCCGCATGCACGATCGTCTGGGACCACGGCAAGCCCCGCGACTTCGAGCAGCTAGCCGACGAGCTGCCGAAGTACCACTGCTGACCCTTCCTGGTCTGGTGCATCTCGGGGTCGCGCTCCTGCTCCGCGTTCTTGGTCGAGCTCGGCGCGTCGATGATCGTGGCGTCCACGATGGTTCCGGTCTCGAGCTTGAAGCCGCTCGCCTGAAGCACTTCGCCGACGTTAGCGAACAATTGCTCGACCAGCTTGTGGTCGTTGAGAAGCCGGCGGAACTTGAGTATCGTCGTGGCGTCGGGCTACGAAGTCTGGGGCAGCGCATCATCGCGGGAGGACAGCGCACTCTACAAATCGTCATCTAGACGAAACATTTTATGAGCGGGGTCAAAGCTTCATTCGAACAAAGATCCGCTCTGGAATGAATCGAATGATCCTCATGATCCAGCTCCAAAACCACGGTGTATAGATAACGCCGAAACCTTTCTTAAGCGCACGTTCGATGTCTTCGGCCACACGATCTGGGCGCGCCCACAGTGGCCCCTTGGTAAACATGGCCGTCATCGGTGTGTCGACGAAGCCAGGCTCAATCGTCAGGACGCGCACGCCCTTTGCGAAGAGCCGATTGCGCAGGCCAGAGGCAAATACGGTCACGGCCGCCTTGGCCGCACCGTACACGTAGTTGCTGGCCCGACCGCGGTCCCCGGCAGGCGAAGAAAGCACGGCGATGGCGCCTCGGCCCTGGTTCTCGAAGCGATTGGCAAGATCGGTCAAGAGGCTAATTACAGAGCGCGCATTGGTGTCGAAGCTAGCGGCGGCGATCTCGGCCGAAAGCTCGCTGGCGGCTTGGTCGGGCAACACGCCCCAGGCGACGAGTGCAGCGTCGAAGCCGCCAAAGGCCGCAAAGGCGTTCTCCATCACCTCGGCGTGGCGCGCCATGTCGTGGGCCTCAAGCGTTGCAGTGCGCACCTCGAACGCACCGAGCACCCGCAGGTCGGCGGCGTTGGCTTCGAGCGCATTGGAGCGCCGCCCGACCAGCACGATCGACGAATGCGCAGCGGCATAGCGACGGGCGACGGCATGAGCGATGGCCGAGGTGGCCCCGACGACGAGAATGCGTGAGGGCATAGGGGTCTTCACTGGCCGACCAGGCGGCGCGACATCTGCGACGAGATACCGGGATCGCGAAACGGCAGGAAGCGCGACCACTCGGGGTAGCCATGTAGCAGCAGCTCGGACGGCATGAAGGCGTCCTTGGCAGGGTAAAGCCGGCCACCGGCATCATCAACGATCGCGCATAGGCGCAACAGCAAGGCGAGCGTTGAATGGCCGAGGTTCGGGAAGTCGAGGGCCAATGTGGTGCCGGCGGTTGGAAAGCTCAGCAGGCCGGCCGCAGGACGGCTACCGAAGGTTTTTAACACCGAGAGGAACGAGCCCAACCCCGATGCGGCAATCGCTTGCAGCAGTGCCCGCACCGACGCCTCTTGGCCAGCTTCCGGCACGACGCACTGAAATTGATAGAAGCCACCCGAGCCGTAGATTCGGTTCCAATCGAGCAGCGCGTCGAGCGGATAGAAGAACGGCCGGTAATGCTGGGTCGAGCGTTTGGGCATCGCGCTGTGGGCGCGGTAGTAGAGAGCGTTGAAGGCGCGCATCGACAGCCGGTTAACAAGCGGCACCGGTGGCGTGAACCGGAGGCGCCGTGACCTGGGCATGGGCGCAGGCCCGTGCAATGCGGCGTGGTTACCCGCAAAGAAGATGCCGCGTGGTTCGCCCCCGCGCAGCGTACCGCAGTCGATCCACGAGACGGTGTACTCCCAGCGGTCAATCGCGGCGGCGGAAAGCGCGAAGAACTGCGCGAGGCTCTCGAATGGGTGGCGCTCGCCATCGATCCACGGCCCGGCGACTGGTCTAAGCCGGAACCGCACCCGCGTGACGAGGCCGGTGAGACCGAGGCCGCCGACGGTGGCGCGAAACCAATCGGGCTCAACGTTAGGCCCGCAGACGATCTCGCTACCGTCGGTACGTAGAAGCGTCAGCGACTCGACATGGTCGCCGAAGCAGCCATTGCGATGGTGGTTCTTGCCGTGCACGTCGTTAGCCACCGCACCACCAACCGTTACCCACTGCGTTCCTGGCGTTACGGCCAGGAACCAGCCGCGCGGAAGGGCGAGGTCGATCACTGCCTTAAGGGTGACGCCTGCTTCGCAATCGATCACGCCTGTGGCGGCGTCGAAGGCTATGAAGCGATCAAGCCCGCGCGTGGCCCACAAGGTGCCGCCGGCGTTGAGGCAGACGTCGCCATAGCTGCGGCCGTTGCCAAATGGCAGCCCTGGCAGCCGCGAGCCGGCGATGCGTGGACCGGCGGACGCCCGCGCGTCGAGCTCGATTACGTCGTGCAACTCGCGCGAGAGCCGCCCCCACGAGGAAACTGGTCGCATCACCAAGGCAAGCCGGCCACGAGCATGACGCCGACGAAGGCCGCGATTGTGAGTTGGCTGAGGCCGTCGGTGATCGCAAATACGACGGGGTCGTCGTGCATCTCGCCGCGATGCGCTTTGACCCACATGCGACTGATCCAGTAAAGCAGGATAGGCACCGTCAGCCAGATGACGGCTTGGTGCGGGTACAGATGCGCGATGGAGTCACCGTTCAAGTACAGCGCCATGACGAGCACCGCGGCGTAGCCAGACACGATGCCCAGCGTCTCGATCAGCGGCAGGTCGGCAATGACGTAGTCGCGGCCGTGTGCGCCCTGGCGCCCCTGATGCAATACTACCTCGAGCTCGGAGTAGCGCTTGACGAAGGCGAGGCTGAGAAACAGGAACAGCGATAGCGCGAGCAACCAAAAGCCCGGCCACATGTTGGCGGCGGCCGCACCCGCCAGAATGCGCAAGGTGTACAGCGCCGCCAGCGCGAGGGCATCGACGAGGATCTTGCGCTTGAGCAGGAACGTGTAGAGCAGCGTCACGATCAAGTAAACGGCGAGCCAAGCTTCGAAGGCGACGCTGGCCGCGAGCCCCAATGTGAATGCACCTACCAGACAGCAGAGGCCCACGACGACACCCGCCACCGGCGAGAGCGCGCCAGCGGCAAAAGGCCTGCTGCGCTTTCTTGGGTGGGCGCGGTCGTTCGGCATGTCGATTAGGTCGTTGAGGACGTAGACTGACGAGGCGCAGAGGCCGAAGGCGAAGAACGCGACGACGGTGGCAATCAGCAGTGGCGGCTCTAGGAAGCGATGCGAGGCCACCAGCGTTAGAAAGACGAGCAGGTTCTTGACCCACTGGTGCAGACGCAATGCCCGGAGCCACACCTCGAGGCCGGCCGGCGTGCGTAAGAATTCACGCTCCACCGTGGCACTACCGGCTGCGGCTCGCCTCACAGACGCGCTCGCAGCGACGGTCACAGCACGCCGGGCTTGGCGCCAGACCGCTACATCGGCCTGCGAGTTGCCGGCATAGTCGAAGCCGCGTGCTCCATAACGCTCGACCAAGGCCTCGGCCTTTCGATGCGACGACAAATTGACGACGCCGTCGCTGGCTATGAACTCGCTAAAGAGGCCGAGATGGTCTGCGACCTTCGCCACGAACTTAGCGTCCGAGGCTGAGCATAGAACGATGCGGCGTCCCCGCGCTTGCTCGGTGCGAATCCATTCCAGCAACTCGGTGTGGAACGGCAGGGTGGCGATATCGAGCTCGACACGATTCGCGATCCGGCGCTTAAGCTGAGCTTTTCCCTCGAGGAGCCATAGCGGCAGACGCAATACCTGCCAGGGCTCGTTGCCCACGAGGCTCAGCGTCGACTCGTGGAGGATGTCGGTGCGTAGCAGCGTGCCGTCGAGGTCTACAACAAGCGGTGGCTCAGCTGCTGCCAGGGACAACGCCCCGTCATCGTTGATAGGCACGTCGGTCATCGTACGGAGGGCTCCGCCACCAGCGTGGCGAGGTGGCCGCCGAGCCGTAGGCTCTCGGAAATCGAGCGGTCTTCTGGGTAGTAATGCGACGTGTCGGCTAGAAATAGTCCCTCGATCTGGCTGCGCATCGCCGGCAGCTTGTCGAAGAAACCTGGGGTGCAAACGGTCTGCGAATAGTCGTAGCGAGACGCGGTGGAGGCGATCACTTCGGCGCGGTCGAAATCGGGGCGGATGATTTGCATGGCGGCCAGCGTCTCCTCGATGAAGGAGGCAAAGTCGCGGCGGTACTTCGGGTTGCTGCGGGGCATGTAAAAAGGTGCATACAGAATGGCGCTGCCATCGAGCGGGTTAAGGTTTGAATACTCGATCAGGCCAGGGATCTCGATGCGCGGGTCATTAATGTTCATCCAAAAGTTGCGCGTGAACGGCCGCTTTAGCTTGAGCAGGACGCAGACCACGCCAACATTCTCGATTGCCGCGATACGCGCCTGCTGGTCGGCCGGTAGGCTCGGAACGAGCGACACGACGTAGGGAAGCGGAATGGTGGAGACGACCGTGTCGAAGGAGCGGTGCACGCCGGCCACTCGCACGCCGGTCACGCGGCTTGGTGAGGAGGACTCGTCGATGTCGACCGATTCCACCGAAGCGCCGAGTTCGATAGTGCCGCCCAGCTCGCCGATGCGCGCGGCGATCCGATTGAGCAGCGTCTCTGAGCCGCCCGCCAAGTAGCCCAGACGCTCCTGGAAGATGCTACGGCGCGACATAGCGACTCGCTTGATGCGCGTACCAAGCCAAGCCGCAGAGAGACTGTCGGCCTGTTCGTAGAACTTGTATTGGAAGAGCGGGCGCCACATCACGTCGTAAGCGCGTGGCCCCAGCCATCGCTTCAGCCACTCGGTGGAGTTGAAGGCGTCGTAGGGGCGCCAGTCGGTGATCGACTTCGCCCGTAGGACGTGGAGGCCGTAGCGCAGCTTCTCGACTAGCGTCAGCCCAGGGAAGCGCAGCAGCCCGAGCGGGTGTCCCCAGTCATATAGGGTGCCGTTGTAGTAGAAGCCCATGTGCGTGTCTGTCCAATGCAGACTCGTCTCGAGCTGAAAGTCTTTTAGGTACTTGAACGTGGTTTCGTCGGGAGCGCAAACGAAATGGTAATAGCGTTCGATGCGGGTGCCATCGAAATCGATCTGGGCCGACATGCCACCGATCCGGTCGTCGCGCTCGAGGACGGTTACGCGGTGCCCTCGCTTGGCCAGCTCGTATGCTGCCGCGAGGCCCATCGGCCCGGCTCCTATCACGGCCGCGCGCGGTGGCGAATGTTCGGTCATGCAGTTTCCCGGGTGTCGCTCATTGGGCGCCGATTATCTTGGCATGGGCGCGACGATGCCTGAAGCACCTACGACACGTCACCGCTTGGCGGCCTGGGGCTTCTTTGCGTTGCTGATCGCGCTGTCGACCCGCTTGCTCGCGAGCGCGATAAGGCGCAACGTGCTGCTGACCGATGAGTCGCCGCTGCTCTACCACGCAGCCACCCTCGGCTTCAACTATTTCGACTTCGGCTTCGTCCGGCGCGGGCTGGCGGGCAGCGTTGTTTACCTGCTCGGCCCCGACCGTCTGCTCGGCACTGCGGTGTTTTACGTGCTCTGCGCTGCCTCGGTGGCGGCCGGCGCGGCGACGGTCTTCTTGCACCTGCGCCTGCGCGCCGGGGCGCAATGGATTTATGTGCTGCTCTTCGTGGCGCTCATGCTGCGCTGGGCGGAAGACCCGGGGCGCACCGACCTCGCCGTGGCCGCATTGCTCATTGGCGCCGCTCTCGCAGTCCAGGCGGGACGGCTGGTGCTCGCGTGTGTGTGCGTGGGAGTCAGCCTCAGCGTCCACGAGACTGGGCTGGTCTTCGGGATGTCGCTGCTTGCGGCTCTGTTGTTCGACAACGCGCGCTGGCGGCAAGTGCCGCGCCGCACCGCCGCCAAGGGCTTGGCCGTGCTCGCGTCGTTCGTCACGCTCTACCTGCTGTTGGGCCTCCTGCCACACGCCGACGTGCCGACTATGGTTTCGGTCGTGCGGTCGCATTTCCCGACGCATGAGTACGTCGACTGGGCTATCTATTTCGCGGTCAGCGGTAGCCGCGGCGTGCGGACGTCGATCTGCCAGAACCTTGGCGATCCGACATATCTCCTTCACCTGGCCTCCGGCCTCTTCGTCGTCGCAATCTTCATCGCCCTCCTGCGGCACCGCGGCCGGCCTTCGCTGCCAGCCCTGCTGCTCGCAGCGGTGCCGCCCTTCCTTTTCTTGAGCGCCTTGGCCAACGATCTGTCGCGCTGGATGGTGCTTGCGGCCCTTAACGTGTGGTTGGTCGCCGCGGTGGGTGAGGGTGACCGGGGCTCGGCCGACCCCGACGCAGACGACCCCCGGCCCGGGCGATGGAATGTTGTACGAATCGTCGCGGCGCTGCTGATGACACCACTCGTTCATCCGAAAACCTGGCCCATTGACGATCCGATCTTCTCGCCTGCGCCGGTGATCGACCACGCCGTGCAGGCGCTCGGCGGACCCAGTACGCCGCGCTTTCGGGCCGCGCTGGCAAGGTGCGACGCAGGGTGGCGCAGCGTGCTTGAACGCGGCCGCGCGGTGAAGCCGGCTCGTTGAACCCGCCGCTCCTTTGCCTGCCTTCATGGCAGCACGGCCGGTGCTGTGCACGGCTCTGACCCCGGCGGCTGTGGCGTCTCCCTTTGCAGCAGCTGGAAGGTTCGAAGCGCGAACGTGGCGCTGCGATAAGGAACGTAGGCGGCGACCTTCCAGCCGGGCCGCGATGCCTCGTTGAAGCCGGAGGTTATTTGGTACGTGCCGTTAAAAGATCGCCGCTCCATCCAAGCGTAGAACGGGCCATGCAGCAGCCCGCGCGGCGCCGGGGAGCGCGCTCCACGGCGGTGGTCAAAGTCGGGATGAGTCGCTGCCAGCCAAGCGTCGAAGGAGCCGTGGTATTCGGACCAATGACGAGTTGCGCCGATGCATCGCGGGGCTATTCCTGAAGTGACCAATCGGTCCGCCGTGGTCCATTGGGCCTGCTGTCGATTGTAGTCACCACGCATCCACGCGCTTAGCGAAACGAGCATCGCGATGGACCAGCACAGTGTGAGCGCAAGTAGCCACGCAGGCTGTGGCCGCGTCGTCAGGGTGAAGCCGACAAGGAGCACCACGAACGGCAGCAATCCGACGAGATACGTGTCGTTGAGCTGAACGTAACTGAGATGAAGTGCCAAGAGGCTAAGGCCCGTGGATACCGCGAGGAGCAATGGCCAAGGCAAGTCACGCAGCCGAAGACGCGTGCCCTGCCAGCGCCAAAAGAAAAATAACAGGAAGAACGTCCCGACGACCCCACTCGCCGCAAACCCACGCATCAACCACGCCTTGTCCCAGAAAGCGGTGGGTAGCATCCACCACAGAGGTAAGACGTGGGAGGCACTCTCGCGAGTCGAGACGTCGGAGTTCTTGAGTGTGAAAAGCAGTAGACCGACGAGTGTCAAAGATGTCAGCATCGCGGTCGTCCTAGGCAACCGGCTGAACGTGGATGCACGCTCCGGCGCGGCGGCGTCAATGCGGTCTAAGTGTCCGGTTGGCCGGTCTCGGCACAGCGAAATCAGCAGGGGGAAGACAGGCAACAAGCTAAGCCCGACATATTGAAAGATTGTGGAAAGCCGCCAGACCATCTCGTGGACCATGACTCCCAAGGGAAGCCCGATGAAGTCGGCCTGCTCGTGAAGCCTCACGGCCTGCGTGAAATTGGGCTCGCTGATACCGGCTCGCAGTTGCCAGGCTGCAATCGCTAATGGGAGCCCCAAGGCCCACGCCAAGCTTTGGAACGACGGGCGGCGTGTTGGACCGACTGCGACCCAGCTAGCGATCGCGCCGGCAATCAGCGCGATTCCGAACTGACGCGTGCCAATGGCACAGGCAGCAGCCAGCGAGCCGAGCAGTAGAACGCCGATGCTTCGCGTCTCGAAGCCCCTACTGTACAGACACAGTGCGATCAGCACCCAGGACATAAATTGTATGTCCGACATGAAGGTGAATGAAAGCATCAGTACCAGCGGGCTAGCCAAAAAACCAACTGTCAGCACGGCGGCGGGCCACGCCGGGACCGACAAGCGCCGCAGCAAGGTGTACAAGGCTGATAGCCCCGCGCCCAGCAGTAGCAGCGTCGAGATCCGCAGCAGACTGAATGAGTAGCCGACCAACTTGGCCAAGCCGGCAGCTAAGTAGATCTGGACCGGCATGTTTGCCGCCGACCATGCGTCGAGCCGGTACTCGCCAGTGCGCAGCAAATGCTCGACCGAGCGTGCGTATGCCCAGCCGTCATCTTGCGACATGAATTCGCGGATCGGATTTACGATGACGGCCGCGCAAAGCAGCGCGGCCGCGACTAGACCCGCTGGACCCCACCCTTCCGGTTTAGGACTGGCCGAAGGAATAGCGTCGGTGGCCATAGAAAGAGGTGAGGGAGGCGAAGGAGAGGCCCACGATGTGCGCAACCAACTCCGGATGGGCGTCGAAGCCAATCCGCGGAAAGACGATTCGTAGCAAGCCGACGGCCACGATCCAGGTCACCACGAGCGACAACACATTGACGAGGGTGAAACGTGCGAGTTCGTTCGACACGTGGCGGCCCGACCGCTTGAAGACGAAGCTGCGGGTGAGCACAAAGGCGGTCAGCATCCCGCACAGGTGCGACACGACGATCGCCGCCTCGTACGGCATGACGCGTGAGAGCAGGACGCGCGAGCCCAGGTTGACTGGCACGGAAAGCCCGGCGGCCACCAGGAACTTGAGAAATTGCCAGCGTGAGGCGCCCTGGTTCATCACGGGTCCGAACCTTCGCGCGGCAGCAGCACCGTCAGCGAGCCGGCGCGAAAGACAGGCATGAAGTCGGCGCTGAGATAGTCGTCCAGAGCAGTAACGCCGCTGGAGACGGCACTCTCGTTGGGCTCCGAAACATCGTCCCATTCACGGTCGAGAACCACGTATGCCAGCCGCGCCGAACGCAGTTCCTCGATCATCTGGGCTTGCACGTCGCCGCGTGTTTGCACGCCCGGATGGAGATCATGCCAGCGCGTCGGCGGAACGACGCCAGCGGCGAAGCTCAAGGCAAGGTTGGCCGCGAAGATCTTGTCGTGTCGGCCGAGGCCCACGTAGACGCGCCGACCGGACGCGCCATGGTGCACGAGGTACGCGGCCACTGCCGCCGCGTCTGGTTCAAGCCGCAGGCAGCGCAGACGCGGAACGACCGGCGTGCCGCACAGCGACCCGGCGCTGCCGATCCATCGATCCGAGAGCAGCGCGGCCGCGAGCGGTCCACCGGCAGAACGTTCCATCGCCGTGATGATTGGTTTGGCGAGCAAAGCGAGGCAAGCGATGCCCGCGGCGGCCAGCAAGCTTATGCGCCATACCGGATGGCGGGCTCGCGCGATGGCAGCACCCAGGGTGACAATCGATACGATGAGCGAAGCGCCCATGTGCAGCGGGGAGACGCGTACGAGCCCCTTTAGGTAAAACAATGCACCAAGCACCACCAACAAGCCGAGCAGACGAGTGCGAGCCCTGTCGTTCTCGTTGACAGTGCCAAGCCTGTCGCGTACGCCTGGCGATTTCCGTCGCAGCAGCTCACTCGCAACCGCTACGCCTAACAGCACCAGCGGGAGGTACACAGTCAGGGCTCCGAGCTGGCCAAGCGAGCGTTCCCGCCACGCTTTGTAGAGCGCGCCCGTTATCGAGGGAAACGGCAGGGCGCGCACCCGCGGGTATACCGAAAACGGAATGTCAACGAAGTCGCGATACAGGTCGGCGGTTGGCACGTTGAGGCCGAAAAATGCCACCGGGGGAACTAAGCTCACAGCGAGCCCCACACCGACCCATCCAGCGGCGGCCAGCACGCCGGTGCGGCGCGGCCCAGGTACTGTGGCCCAGGCAAGTCGGATCATGAACAGCCCGGCCGCGACCAGCACATAAGCCCCTAGGTCGTGGCGAAAGCAACTCGTGGCCCCGATGGCGATGCCCGCCAGGAATGCGGGTATTGGCCGGGATTCGAAAGAAACTTCGTGAAGGGCCAGCACGGCGGCAAGCGATGCGGCAAGCGCAGGAAACAAGGGCGCCGAATAGCTGCGGAGGTGGACCAACAACCCGAGCGATGCGATGCCAGCCGCGACCGCCACGGCGCGTCGGCCAAATTTCAGCACCAAGGCAACGACGAGCGTCGCTATCGCCGCCTTCGTCGCGATGTCGAAGGCTCGCTCGACCAGTGCAAACTCCCCGAACAAACCGAACAGCGATGCCAGCACATAGAAGCTGCCTGGGCCGTACATCGTCCAGAAGTCGCGATAGGGCAGATCGCCGCGCAAGACGCGGTCGGCGCCGACCAGCACTAGGCCCTCGTCGTAGCTGCCTACGGTCGCGTCCATCCAAGTCAGCTGAAGGACGATACAAAGGCACACCCAGGCAAGCCATGCGGCACTGTTCGTCCAAGCGCCGTAGCTTTGGGCACCCACGGTTTCTCGGTTCAGCGGAGCGATACTCGCCTCAATGCAGTCGTGAACCATGTGTCTGCGGAAAGCCGGCACTCTACTTGACCACGCGCATGAGCACATTCATCGACTCCCCTGCATTCAAGGGATTTACTCGTTCACGCGCCGTCCGTAGGTGAAGCCGTTACTCTGGCACCGCGAAGCCTGCAGGACTCGGTTTTTCAATTTGAACGCTCCTCTCCACCCTCACCAAGATAGCGGACAACGCCGCTACCGATTTGGCTTCGTGCTCAACACGACGATCGGTAACCTCACCCGATTCGAGAATTTGCGCAAGTATGCGACGCGCGATGCCGATGTGGTCTGCGTTTGGACACCGGTCACGCACTTTCTAAGCCCCACCGCCGCCGGCGCGTTGCGCGTGTTGCCGCAACCGATGCGACTACGACTCTGGGTGCTGCGCCAAATGTGGCCAGCCTTGCGCGACTTGCGTCATCAAGACGTCGTGATGCTCCATTTGTTTGAGGCGGAAATTGCATGCGTTGCGCGTAGCTATTTCTTTCGACGACCCGCTCTCGTTAGTAGTACCGACGAAGCGCCAATCGTGGACCCGGCTACCTATCCGGTCTTTCCAAATCACAAGGCAAAAGCACGCTGGCGGCAAGGCTTTCGACTCTGGCTCGATCGGTGGCGCGCGTCACGGATCGATGCTTTTATTCCATTTACCTCGTGGGGTGGGCGAATCCTCAATCTTGGGTGCGCCGTTCCCCGAGAAAAAATCTTCCCAATCCACGTTGGGCTCGACCTTGAAGTATGGCTGCCTAACGAGCCCGAACCAGTAGCTCGGGATCTACTACCGAGGCTGCTGTTCGTTGGCGCCGACTTCGAACGCAAGGGTGGGAATTTGCTGCTTCAGGTGTTTGAGCAGCACTTTTCTGGATCGGCGGAGCTTCATATTGCGTCGTCGCAAGCTCCTAAAAATGTCCCGGCCAACGTCTACGTGTACCGTGATCTTCATCCAAACGATCCCGGGCTGGTAGCTCTGTATGCGAGTTGCGATATGCTCATATTGCCGACAACGGCCGACCTAGTACCTTGGGTACTGTTGGAAGCCATGGCAATGCAGTTGCCGGTAGTTTGTACTGATGTTGGCGCCATTCCCGAGATCGTTATCAATAACGTCACTGGGTTCGTCGTGCCTGCAAGCAATCACGAAGCCCTAATCGCAGCTATAACAACTCTGCTTGCCGATGCTGATTTGCGCCGCACCATGGGTCGGCGTGGCCGCCAACGAGTGGTGGAGGATTTCGACGCGGCCAAAAATGTTCCCCGTATCTTGGCAATAATGAAGTCCCTAACCTTTCGTGATCATCAGCGGGTCGATCCATGAAGAACCTACGCACTCGACTTGGCGGGGACGTGCTTTGCATAGCGGTATAACATGGGGCAACTCACCCATTGACGCCTTTCTCGGAGGTGCCGGAATAACTTTGGGTACAGATATAGGCGGAAAGTATCGGCGATTACTTTGAGAACGCTTCATCCAGAAATTCTTTCAGCAGCGATTCATCGCGTTGGCGCAGAGTATCGGGAGCGTGTCAGGATTGCCCCTGGGGTGGAAGCCAATGTGCCCGAGGCCGTTCCTTTCCTTGACACGATGCCGCTGTCCGACCGACGAAGCACTAGGGCGAAGTAACAGGTGCGCTGTTTACGAAGCGAGCGCCTAATAGGGGCAAGTTGAATGTAAGACGGCAGTCCGACAAAGAATTAGTGAGTCTGCGCCGTAGAGCAAAATCCATTGGGGCCTTATTTGTAATAGCGTTTGATTACCTTAAAGGCTTCTCCCATGGTCAAATGGGGCGTAGCGGATAGGAAGCGGTGCATCGCAGCTTCATGCTCGGACTTGTTGTAAGTGGACCCTTGGGGTCGGAGGCTATGGTCGACGGCAATGCCGTCGATGATTCCCATCTTTAACGATTGACCCTCGATTGCGAGGGGCCACACGAAGTCGAGCCCCCAGAGCTGCTCCGGATGCGTAAACGGAAGGAGGATAGCGGCGGCGTCACGGCGAAATGAGATCAAGGGCCCGCATTCAACGAAACGCGTGCGCCGTGCCAGTAGCCATGGTCGGCGTAATGCAAATGCATGGTCGAAGTGGCTGTGCCAAACTCGCGCCGGTTGCGCTAAGGCGAAATCGAATGCTTCCTGATATGTCAAAAAGGTAGGCAGGAATTGCCTATGCAGATGAATGTCGTCATCAACGACCAGCACATAGTCAAAGCTGCCAATGTCAACGTCGGCTAGGATTCGATTTACCAGTTCGAACTTCGGCGCAGGCCCCGTAGCTTGGAAGACGGTGACGCTGCCGAGCTCCAAGCTTGTGGATGCTGGCCCGACGGATGCCCATCTTTGCAACACATCAATGTCGGGATGAACTTGCGCGAAGGTCCGGGCGATGTGCTCGGCTGAGTGCTCCCGCATTGCAAGGTAGACACCGACAACGAGTACACGACGTGGCTTGCCGAGGAGTCGTGTCGGCTGCCGAGGGCCGGTCCGCAGAAACAATCGATGCCGCAACGCGCGTAGCGGCAGCCTCCTTAGCAAAGCCAATGCAACGCGACGAAATATTTTCACCCGTTGAGAATAGTGCGCCGCAGCGCCAAAATTCTAAGCCTCGATGTTGTTCTGAGCTGGTGCATTCGTTTAGGCGTCACCAAGTGACAACGTCGTAGCGGGAAATAGCTCCCCTATTGCCAGTCTGGTAGCGAGATATTGAAGGTCCACGACAATCTTCGCGAAGTTGTCGTCGGGCGGGGACTTCGTGGTCAAGCTGCCGAAGGCGCGTGTCGAGGGCCTGGTGAGCGCCGGCGTTGGCCGGCGTTTCGACTCTAACCAGGGTCGCTCCCATGAAATAGTGACTCTAGGTGGGCTAGGCATCTGGCACAACTGGCTCGACCTTGTGCGCGAGGTGCTCGGTTTCGTAGGGACATGACGTGAGCGCCGTGCTGCCGGAGCGATCAACGTCGATCACGCTCCCGGTCAGCCGGGAAGTCTTGACGCCGGCCGAATATTGGCCTGTGGGGGGGGCCGACTGAAATTGACCAGGGTGAACGACCTACGCAGCCTCTTTGCGAAGCAGGGAGACAAGAGGTGATCACCATGGCATTGATAGGCAGATTCGCGGCATGCGCATGCGCGACGGCAAGTCGATCAGCGAGATCTCCAGGCTGACGAGCCTGTCGCGCAACACCATTAAGCAGTGGCTGCAGACGCCGCAGGGTTCGGTGCCGAATACCAGGCGCATTGACGCGGCACGGAGGTTGGCCGGGCGCCGACCCGGGAGGGCGGGAGGTCGCCTTCATCGACAGGGGCCGCAGATCGACATCTTTGACTGGCAAGACCGTGAAACGACGCTGGCCGCGCTGTGACTCGGCGCGCAGAAGTGGGGGCGGATGGAAGTCGAGGACAACGACAACTACAAGGCAATGGGCGCGAGCCTGGCGGCCGAGCACGGCTTTGCGAGGCCGCGACCAGCGGGTGCAGATGGCGGAGCTGGAGGCGAGACAAAAGCTGCAGCAGGAGCGTGGGATCGAGGGGCCTCAGAAAGCCGATGAATCTCGGGACCCGACGTCAGGAAGAGCCGAGGACGACCCATGCCGGAGCGTGGTCGCTCGGCTTCTCCTTGGCCCTCACAGCCTTATCGACGCCGGCCTCGCGCAGGCGCGCCGCGCCAGAGGCGTTGAGCAGCAAGTGGTCGATGCGCAGGCCGGCG